>NZ_WJZM01000025.1:0-82030 GCF_021609545.1 Pseudomonas sp. PA-1-6B | reverse complement strand
GGGGCTGACCGGCGGATTTCGGCCAATAGCCGACATTCAGATCAGCCCATTGAAGAAATTACTCGGAGGTCCAAACGTTCCACCACTCGATCTCGCCGCGTCCTTAACCATCGATATCGCCGTTACGGATGGCCATCCTGATGGCTTGTGCTGTCGTTGTCACGCCCAGACGTCGGCGCGCTGAGCGCAGGTGATTTTCAACCGTACGCTCCGACAAACCGAGAGTTGCTGCAATATCCGCTTGCCGTCTTCCGGCAGCCGTCCATTCCATGACTTCACGCTCTCGCGGGGAAAGGCTTTGTAACGCTTCGTCCAGTGGAGCCTCAAGCAACCGCCTAGCTGCGAAAAAAGCGGCCGTCGCAACCAAGCTTAGTCCCAAGCGAACCCGCGCGCTTCCATCCACCGGCTCACCCCCCAAGCTCATCGCGCCCTCAAGCCCCTGCGGGCCGAAAACGGGTACCTGCAACCCCTGAATCCCTGGGTCACCTGGAGAACGAATCACCCGGTAGCGGTCTTCTCCATTGACCTGCTCTTTCTGCCAGAAGAAGGATTGCCGAGCATTCAGAAGGTGGCGAGTCACCGGACAATGTCGAACATAAGTCTCGGCATCCACCGATCGACCGTTATCGAACCAATCGCCTTCGACCCAGTAGATATGCTCAACCACTTCTTCACTTGCCGGCGATGCAGAAAACAACACGAATCGATCATAGCCGTAGGGCGTGGCAAAACCCCTGACGGCTTTCTTGATTGATTCAAGTGTGCGCGCCGTCTCTATCTCCAGAGCAGCTCGCATCGCTGTTTCTGCCGGTCCGTCGCTCACTACGATGCGACCTCTTTCAACAATGCTTCAACTGCCAACTTGCCCAGATTATTGCCTGCCAGTGGGCTGTCGCCGGTCAGCAACTTGCGGTCTTGGAGCGTTGCACCTGAAATATCCTGGTTGACGATCTCAACTCCCATGGCTTTCAATTGCTCACCAAATTTCCAGGTCAAATGCCCAGGCATATAACCGATGTCGGGCGTTTTTGCGTCGAGACTGTCTGGAAATGCGCAAATCTTGTAGCCGTTGAAAATGTAGGAATCCCTCGACTCTCCAATACCCGCCGCGAGCATTGCTGCTGGGCCGTGACATAGGGAAATCACAAATTTGTCGTTGGTGATTGCCCAATGCAAAGCCGCTTTCACGTCGGCACTCTCCGGCAATCCAATCAGCGCGCCGTGTCCGCTGGGTATGAAAACCCCGATGTAATCCGAATCCTCGCCCAGTGCCTTTTCGACCACATCGGAAAGCTTCAAGGGTTTTTTGAACTGTTCGCGGTATTTGGCGTAGAAATTCTTTACCTCGGTATCTTCGGAAGGCATGGCCCAGAACTCAAACTTCACCGGATTGCCTGACAGGGTCGCAACGTCGAACGCGAAACCGGCTTTGTCGAGGTGGTACATGGGTAGCAACGTCTCGACCGGGTGATTACCGGTGGAAAACATGGTGCCGTTGTCGGTCAGTAAATAGCGCTCGTCGGCGCCGATCAGCAATATCTTCCAGCGGCCACCTTGGTAAGGATTAGGGTAATCCGCGTCACTCAAATCAGATTTTGGCGAGGTAAATTGGCTTAGCGAGTATGGAGAGGGGAAAAAGGCATTGTCCTCTGCCTGATCCGGAGTGGGGCGCTTGTCGTCACTCTGCAAGGTAGTCATGGTTTTCTCCTACGAATGGGCCGATTGTCGAAATCAATCCTAATAGCGTGACGTAGGCCCAGCAATGAGGGTTTTCCCTCAAAGAAATTTTCCGCACCCATACAGTACGCCGATCGGCTGCTTTTGGCCGACGGCTGTCGTTGGACACTGGCCGTTTTCCACCCAAGCGGTCATGCGGTGTCGACCAACCGTCGCAGTATCTCCACCAGATACGGTCGTGTGTATCGTTCAGATGGGGCTATGTGTTCCGAGTCCCCCAAGTGCTGATACTCTCCCTCATCAAAAGCCAGATAGATGTTGAATGCTGGCTGCGGCATCGCCTCCTCCATACCTACATCGAAAATGGCAGTGAACAGACCGTTCATTATGTCATCGCCAACCTCATACGGCATTTCACTCAGAACAAATCGTCGGGCAACTTCGATCGAGAGGGCATTCAGAAGTTCGGCCGGGCGCAGCCCTAGATCCCGGCAGTAAACCGATAAGCCGGTTAGTTCCAGCCGGCCTCTTGTGCGATGCTCAACAGAGCCTCGACTTCAGTGTGCTGGATTGCTTTGATCATCGGCGCCCTCGCCCTGGCTGTTTTTAGTGAGCAGCTGCGTGACATTGTCGTCGGCTGCGCCGCCACGCAAGTATGCCTATAGCAATGCTCAGGGTGGAATTCCATGGGCGTTAAGGCTAGCCCTTGAGGTAGGGCGTCACGGTGTCTTCCAGGATGGAGATCAGTTCAGAGTCCATGTAGCGGTAGTCGTCGGGAATATCCAGGACGTGCAGTCGCTTGTGTTCAAGCAGACGTGAATACTCCGCCTGGAGCCGCTGCTGGTGCTTACGCTCCATGACGAATATGACATCAGCCCAGCGTATATCCGCCGGGCCGACCGGCCTGCGTGCATTTGAGCTGGTGCCTGCCGAGCGGGCTTCGAAGCCCGATCGGCGGCGCCACAGAATTTCCGCAGTAGGACTGCGCCATTGATTACGGCTGCAAATGAACAGAAGGTTGGTCATTATTGGTCCAGTAATTGGCGGGTGGTGCGAACGGGATAGCATATGCCGAGCTGGCGCGCCCCCTTCAACTTTTTGGCGCGCCTGTACAGCAGCTTCCAGTTTTTTTCTGGCTTGAACACAAGTGGTTGTGCTGCCTGGTTCTTGCCGCGTTTACGGACTTGCTGGCGTCTCCAGGCTCTGGTTCTTTCCATGATGGTTTCCTCGTGGGTACCGGGGTCAGCAGCCGCGGTAATACGAGTCCGAGACAGGATAAGAGGAATAGGGAAACGTTGCGAGACCTGTTTGTGTCAGTAGGCTGATTTCGACCCAAAGCTGCCTTCTAGCATCCAGGTCAGATATTGTAATTACTGGGGAGACAGCAGATCTCAGACTGTCATACAGGCGGAAAGTCCTCATACGATTTTGGGAAGTATCCCCAAACTCTCAGAACGTCGGCGCGCACGTCAAACTCGAATCCAATTTGTGCAACCACCTTCGATATTTCGTCTGTATGGTCAATGGTTGTACGTGCAAGCAGCCGTCCTTTTGAGGGGACTGCTTCCGACAAGCCAATGTCGAACCATTCGACGGACGCAAATGGAAACGGTAAATGGTAAAACCACTCGACATCCCACTCCGAGACATATCCTGTGACGCACTTGGATCGGTAGGACGGACGCCACCCCTGAAGTTCGCGGAAATGATTGATCAGCTCATCCCACTTGGTATTGTTCGATGCGCTTGCCAAGTTTCTCGCAGCCACGGCAGCATTGATTTTATTTCGTGTTGCATCATCATGGCCCGCGCCGGCCCTGGGTAGTTCGCTCATATTCAGTCCTATCGATTTTTGGTGTTCAAGAATGAATGATCGCTTCTGGCCGATTGTACCCGTTGCGAATGTCTGCAATGGGGCTGTTGAATTACCTTTTAGAAAGCCGCCGCATCGTTGATAGCTGCCTCATATGCATGCTTCTCAAATGTGAAGGGGCCAACACTGTCTATGATTTGAGGCTCGTCATAGCCGTTCTCGTAAGCAAAGGAATCCCACGTGAAACAGTCATCGTTTTGGCGAACATATACTGAGTAGGCGCCACACACTATGTCGCCGCACTCGGGGCAGATGTAAAGGAGGATGCGACCACTTTCTGTTTCAGCGTGTTCGCGTAAAAGTAGGCGAGAGTTAGATAGGCTGTTTGGCTCCGGGAAGCCCTTGACGAAACAGCCCATGAAATTTGAATGACCACCATCAGCTAAGACGAGAGCATTGAGCAACGAACGTCCGTTAATCAGAAAATCGATGGAGAATCGTTCGGCCACGGTGCAGCCATTTGAGGAACTTCCCGGACGAAACAACTGTTGAAATGTGAGGGAACTGGTGTCCATTCCTGCTAACCATTTTATGCACTGAATGTGCGTGGGATTACATACAACATTGAAGGGGGGGGGCACGGCAAGCTTCATCGGGTGATTGACCGCTTTTGGCCGTTTGCAGCCAATGAGTCAACGCAAGGTTGTAACCGGCACGGATGGACCAAAGCTCATACACCGCCCACTCGCGTTTTCGTTCCAGCCTGCCCGCAAGCGCATCGCCTTGACCTCCTTATCTGTTCCGCCCTCTTCATGGCCTTTCCCCACGCTGTCGCGTCTTTTAAGCTTGCTGAAACGTTTCATCGAGTTTATAAATCACAAACAACTCCAATAAAGGCGACTGCCATGACCCCGCTAAAACTCCTCGTTGCCCTCAGCGCACTCTCTGCCGCATCCCACGCCCTGGCCTGGGACTACGTGCTGCTCGACACCGACAAAGCCGCCCAGAACTGGCAGGTCACCAGCCAGCAGCTCGGCATCCAAACCGACAAACCCTTCAGCGTTACCCTGCGCACTTTGCACGGTGGTCGGCAGGAGGGTGTGAGCATTGTTGATATCGATAACGGCACGATGAAGCTCTCAGTGGTGCCGACGCGTGGCATGAACGTGTTGCAGGCGTCGGTTGGTGATGTGCGCATGGGGTGGGATTCGCCGGTCAAGGAAGTGGTAAATCCGTCCTTTATCGAGCTCAATGGCCGTGGTGGTCTGGGTTGGTTGGAAGGGTTCAATGAGCTGGTCACCCGTTGCGGCTACGAATGGGTCGGGCACCCTGGCATCGACAACGGCGAGTTGCTGACCCTGCACGGGCGGGCCGCTAATATTCCTGCGAATAAAGTCACCCTGCATATCGATGAAAAGCCGCCCTACGCCATCACCCTGCGCGGCGAGCTGAAAGAGCAGGCGTTCAAGAAGGTCGATTTCTCTGTTGCGACCGAACTGGTCACCGAGCCTGGCAGTGTGGTGTTCGCCCTCAACGACACGCTGACTAACAATGGCGATTATCCGAAGGAATACCAGGCGCTGTATCACAGTAACTTCAGCACGCCGTTCCTGGAGCAGGGCGCGCGGTTCGTTGCGCCGGTGAAGCAGGTGTCGCCCTTCAACGACAAGGCCAAGGGCGAACTGGCTGACTGGCAAACCTACCGTGCGCCGACCAAGGACTATGACGAAACGGTCTACAACGTGGTGCCGTATGCCGATGCCAAGGGCGATACCTTGACGGTGTTGCATAACAAGGCCGGCAGCCTGGGGGTTTCGGTGGGTTTCAATACGCAGACACTGCCGGTGTTTTCCCTGTGGAAGAACACCGATACCCAAGGGCAGGGCTATGTGACGGGGCTGGAGCCGGGGACAAGTTTTTCGTACAACCGTCGTTATCAGCGGCCACTGAACTTGGTGCCGACAATCGGGCCGAAGGAACACAAGCAGTTCCGTATCAGCTACAGCTTGTTGGCGGATAAGGCGGCTGTTGAAAAGGCCTTGAAGCAGGTCAGCGAGATTCAGGGTGGGCGGGAGACAGAGGTGCGGCAGACGCCATTGGTGGATCTGACCAAGGGGTGACATGGGCTGGAGCCTTCGCGCGGGCCCCGGCGCTCTTCATCGACGCCGGAACCCGCGCCCTGCAACTGTCATCGATGGGCATGCATACTGAAATAGCCGTATTTCAGGAGCCTATCCGTGATTCGCAGAGCATTACCCACCGACGCAAAAGCCATTGCCCAGGTGCATATCAGTAGTTGGCAAGACGCCTACCGAGATCTGATGCCTGCCCAGTTCTTGAGCGGATTGCAAGCAACGCTGGCTAGGCGCGAAGCCCATTGGGTACGCTCGATTGCCTCGGGTGAGTCAACGGTATGGGTCGCCGAGGTGAGCCAGCAGGTGGTTGGCTGGATAGCCGTGGGCGCCAGCCGTGACGAAGACGCCGTGCAGGCCACTGCAGGTGAGGTCATGGCCATCTACGTACTCGCTGAGCATTGGCACACCGGCGTCGGGCGGGGCTTGTGGAATGCCGGCTTGCAGGACCTGTTGGCGCAAGGCTATGAGCGTTTAACGCTGTGGGTCTTGGCCGGTAATGAAAGGGCAATTCGATTTTATCGTCGAGCGGGGTGTGTCGAAGAGGCCGGGACTGAGCGCCATCTTGAGAGGGGCGGTGTTGCGCTGGTGGAGGTGAGGTATGGCTTGCCGTTGAGATAGCACAGGTATCTACGCAACTTGGGCATCAGTTGAATCGTTGTCGGCTGCCAGGCCGCCTTCGCGAGCAAGCCCGTTCCCACATTTGGATCGCGGGGCATCAGTTATGTCAGCGTCGGCTGCCAGGTCGTCACGGGAGCAAGCTCCCTCGCCACAGGTGCAGCGTCGTACTGAAGTTAGGTGGATACCTATGCCGATGACGGTCATCTTCACAGGCGCATTCACACCTTCCTCATGTCTTACGCGCAGTCAACAATACCGCCGCGGCTGCTGACAACAAACCTGCGCAGCAGCGATTGAACAGGCGCTTGCCCTTCGGCTCGGCAAACCAGCGGCGCATATGCAGGCCCATATAGGCGTAGGCGCTGATAGCCACCCATTCCAAGGCCAGGAACATCACACCCAGCAGGGCAAATTGCGCAGTGATGGGTTGGCCGGGCACCACGAATTGCGGGAGGAAGGCGGTGAAGATCAGGATCGCTTTGGGGTTGCCCGCCGCCACCAGAAATTCCTGCCGCGCCAAGGCCCACAGGCCCACCTTCCTCGTTGCGGTGTCCACCTGCTGCTGCGGGTCTGCGCGCCATAGCTGATATGCCAGGTAAAACAAATACGCCGCGCCGAGAATCTTGATCCCGTAGAACAACAACTCCGAGGTTTGCAGTACCACCGCCAAGCCAGCGGACGCGAGGGCGATCATGCCGGCGAAGGCCAGCAGACGGCCGAGACCGGCGAGGCAGGAGGTGCGGTAGCCATAGCGGGTAGCGTTGCTCACGGATAGCAGGTTATTGGGGCCGGGGGCCATGTTCAGGGCGAAGCAGGCGGGGAGGAAGAGGGCGAGGGTGGCGAGGTCCATGGCGGCTCCGGGTTGGTAGGTCGTAAGGCATAAAGCGTGGGTTAACACTCCGTGGCTGGGCTTATGGCCCCGCGAGCGCATCAGGTGTCAGGATTGGATGAGTGCTTGGCTTCAGGGGTTGCGCCAAATAACCGATCGGCAATTTGCCTGCCCCGTTCCAAGCCTTCCTGCGTCAACCAAATGGACTTGTTTTTGTTCACCGGATTACTGATAAAACCTTGCTCGTGGAGTCGGTTCATTATTTGAAAGTCATGGCCTTTCCATGAGTTGCCGTTATCAAAGCCGAAGGTGGTCAGCAGGGCAAGTACGGCTTCCTCAATCAGTTTTTCGTCGTATTCCATATTGGGTACTCCGCTTGAGTGACACAGCCCCTGTTGAGTTTACGCTCAACATTACGCAGCACTCCACACCGCTAACTCATACCCATCCGGATCGGTGAAGTGGAACCGGCTGCCACCGGGAAACGAAAATGTCTGGCGGGTTATCACCGCACCCAGCTGTTGAAGCCGCTGCTGCACACTGTCCAAGTCATCTGCGTACACGATAACCAAGGGGCCGCCCGGCCGCACAGGCTCGCCGGTGGTGAAACCACCCGTGAGCCGGCCATCGCTGAACTCGCTGTAGGTGGGGCCGTAGTCGACGAATGTCCAGCCGAATGCAGCGCCGTAGAAGGCTTTACTGCGGGCAATGTCGCTTACGTTGAATTCGATATTGTCGATCTGTCGGTCTCTACCGCGAGTACTCATGGGGGCTTCCTTGGCCGGTGTGCAAGGCCGGAGTGTAGCGTACCTCACATCCTATTCATTCACCGGTAGGGCCTTTGTGATTAGGCAGTATCTCTGAACACTGCATCCAGCCAAGGTGTGCTTATCTTTGTCGAGGGCCACTCTAGAATGGCGGCGTACTTCTCCCAATTAAAGGAATGTTGTCATGCCTAATCATTCAATCAACGGCAAGGTTGCACTGATCGCGGGTGGTGCGAAGAACCTCGGCGGGTTGATCGCCCGCGATCTGGCCAAGCATGGCGCCAAGGCTGTGGTCGTGCACTACAACAGCGCTTCCAGCCAGGCTGACGCGAACGCAACCGTCACCGCAATTGAGGCGCTAGGCGCGAAGGCTGTGGCCTTGCAAGCAGACTTGACCACGGCGGGAGCGATGGAAAAACTCTTCAACGATGCCGTCGCGGCAGTCGGCAGGCCGGACATCGCGATCAATACCGTGGGCAAGGTGCTGAAAAAGCCAATGGCTGAAATCACGGAGGCGGAGTACGACGAGATGATGGCCGTCAATTCCAAGACTGCGTTCTTTTTTATCAAGGAAGCCGGCAAGCACCTCAATGACAATGGCAAGATCTGCACTATCGTCACTTCACTGCTGGGCGCTTTCACGCCCTTCTACGCCGCGTATGCCGGCAGCAAGGCGCCGGTAGAGCAATTTACGCGAGCGGCGGCGAAGGAGCTGGGCGTTCGGGGTATTTCGGTCACAGCAGTAGGGCCGGGGCCGATGGACACGCCGTTCTTCTACCCGGCCGAAGGTGAGGATGCGGTCAGTTACCACAAGACGGCTGCCGCGCTGTCGCCGTTCTCGCGCACGGGCCTGACAGATATTGAGGATGTGGTCCCGTTCATCCGTAACCTGGTCAGTGACGGCTGGTGGGTGACTGGCCAGACAATTTTGATCAATGGCGGCTACACCACCAAGTAAACGGTCAACGCACAGGCGCAGACGTGGTGAGCGCCGATCGATCCGTGCCCCCCGAGCATTGAGAGCCCATGGATAGAATCGAACAGTACCGCGTCTTCGTTCAGGTCGCAGAGCTTGGCAGTTTCATACAAGCGGCACGGCTGATGAGGCTGCCACGCGCAAGCGTGTCGGCCGCCATTCAACAGCTGGAGGCCAATGCCGGCACTCGACTGCTGCACCGGACAACCCGCAAGGTCTCCCTGACCGCCGATGGCACCCAGTTACTGCTGAAGGCGCGCCAGGTCTTGCTGGACATCGATGATATCGACCAACTGTTTAACAGCCATCAGGAACAGGTCATGGGCCGTCTGGAAGTGGACGTGCCCAGCCGCATAGCGCGGCGCCTAGTGATGCCTGCGTTGGCCGAGTTTCTCCGCCGCTACCCTGGGCTCCAACTCGGCCTGGGCTCCACCGATCGCGCCATTGATTTGGTACAGGAAGGCGTTGACTGTGTCATTCGTTTTGGCACCCCGCAGAACAGCAGCCTGGTGGTGAAACCGTTGGGCAAGGTGTTGCTGGTCAATTGCGCGAGCCCCGCCTACTTGGCGGAATTCGGGGTGCCCACACAGCCTTGCGATCTGCAAAACCGGCATGTCTGTATCGGCTACAGCACGAGCGCAGGCGGGCAGGAAACGGCCTGGGAATATTGCGTCGATGGCACCGCGCAGGCTGTCATGATGCCGAGCCGTGTGGTGGTCAATAATGCCGAAAGCTATATCGCAGGATGCTGTGCAGGGCTTGGCTTGATTCAGGTGCCGTTGTTCGATGTTCAGCATTTATTGGACAGCGGCGAATTGGTGGAGGTGATGGCGGCCTATCGGCCGGCCCCCATGTGCGTTTCAGTCCTGTACCCGACTCGCCGCCAACGCTCTCGTCGCCTTGGCGCGTTCATCGATTGGTTTGCCGCCTTGATGGCTCCGCATCTGGAACCTTGATGCACTCAAGCGCCCTGCCCACCTGTTCTCTCTGACTCGCCATGTTCCGGGTTGGGCTCAAGGATGAAACCTGCGGCCCAACGCATCCAGCCGCACCGCGATCGGTGGCAGGCGTTCGCTGCTGCGGGCGAGTGTCTCGACGTCGTCGGCGGTGTTCTGGGCGATGCTTTGCACCGACTGCAAGCGCTCGACGATCTCCAGGTTGGCCGAGGTCTGCTCGCGGGTGGTGGTGACGATGTGGCCGTTTAGTTGGTCGATGTGCGCGATGTCCTCGCCCACCGCCCGTAGCATGTCCACCGCCTCTTGGCTGTCTGCCACGCAGCGCTCTACGCCTTCGCGGCTGGCGTGCATGGCTTCGACGGCTTGGCGGCTGCCGTGTTGCAGGCCCTCGATGATGCTCTTGATTTCCTGGGTGGAGAGGGCGGTGCGCTGGGCCAGGCTGCGCACTTCATCGGCCACCACGGCAAAGCCACGGCCTTGCTCGCCGGCGCGGGCGGCCTCGATGGCGGCGTTGAGGGCCAGCAGGTTGGTCTGGTTGGCGATGCTGCTGATCACTTCCAGCACCGAGCCGATTTGCTCTGCCTGCACCGCCAGGGATTCCACGGTCGACTCCGTGCCGTTGATGCGCGAGGCCAATTGGCTGATTTCATGTTGGGCGCGGCCGACGCTTTCCTGGCCGCGCACAATCTGCTGGCTGGCCTGGCCTGCATGTTCCACTGCCTGTTCGACCTGCACCGTAATGTGGCCCATGGCGTCTTCCATGCGCTGCATCGAGCCGGTCATTTCGCCGATCTGCGCCAGTTGATGCCGTGCGCCTTTTTCCAGGGTGCCGCTCGCGCTGGCCAATTCCTGGCCGAGCTGGCCCAGGCCATGGGAGTCGCGAGCGACGCCGTCGATCAGGTGGGTGAGTTGCTGCAGGAAGTGGTCGAACCGCTTGGCAAGGGATACGTGGGCCTTGCCTTCACCTTGGGCGGTTTCCACGGTGAACTGCGAGGTAACGGCGAGCATCTTCTCCAGCATTTCCTGGCTCTCCACCGCTTCGGCCTGGCTATGGACGGCCAGGTAGAGCAGGGCGACGGTCTCCATCACTACATAGAAGGCGTGGACGAAGACCATCGTCCAGCCGCCGTGATGCTCCATCACAAACACCGGGAAACCCTGGTGTTGCAAGGCATGAAACACCACGTGATGCACCGCGATGGTCAGTGCCGCCACCAAAATCGGCAGCCAGTCACGGTAGAAGGTCAGCACCGCCAACAGCGCGAAAATGCCGAAGTGGGATTCGATCACCCCGTGCGCCTGGTTGATGTGCAACGCCGCCATCACCATCAAACCGGCGCCCAGTGCACAGCGCATCACGCGGGTGCCGCCGATGACGCGATACAGCGCCGTGAGCACCACGCCGGTGCCCCCACCCACGATCACGGCCTGTATGAGGGTGTCGTGCCAGAACGCCAGGCCGAGGGAGAACAGGCACATCAGCCAGATCAATGCCAGCATGATGCGGTCGGCCTTGCGATAGTGCTCTAGGAAACGGACGGGCATTCACTCTTACTCCATGAGAGGGGGGCGTCGAGGTCAAACAAGCACGCGGTGTGCCACACAGGCGCGCCGCTGTGGAGTCAAGCAGATGTTCAGGATTGTTGCCGGTTACCCACGCGTTATCGGCATGTGGGCGTGGGACTTTAAGAGCGGCTGCCCGAGCGGGCAGCCGAGGTGGGCATGAGGCTCAGAAACTGTACTTGGCGGTCAGCATCATGTTGCGGGGGCTGCCATAGGAGTCGCCGCCATAGTCCACATCGTTGGAGATGGACTGGTAGTAGTGGCGGTCAAAGATGTTGTTGGCGTTGAGTTGCAAATCCAGGTGCTGATTGACCCGGTAGCCCGCCATCAAGTCAGTGACGGCGTAGCCGCCTTGCTGGAGCCGGTAGTTGCTGCCATCCGCTAGCTTGATGTCGTTGTACATGCGGCTCTGCCAGGAGATATTGCCGCCGACGCGGAGTTTTTCCAGCGGGCCCTGGAAGTTGTAGCGGGTGGTCACTTTGAACAGGTGTTCCGGGATGTCGGTGTCGAACTGCTTGTTGACCTTCTGCGGGTTGGCGTCGTCCTTGATGGTGTGGGTGCGCGCATAGGTATAGCCGCCGCCGACCTGCCAGTTTTCGGTCAAGGCGCCTTGCAGTTCGAAGTCGATACCCTGGCTGCGGATTTCGCCCGAGGCTTCTGCACAGGACGCCTGCGGGCAGTTGGGCACTACCACGGCCACGGCGCGGTTTTCCTGGTCGACGCGGAACAACGCCACGCTGGCATTCAGCGCGCCACCAAAATATTCGCCTTTGATGCCAACCTCATAATTTTTACCGACGATGGGCTTGAGTGGGCTGCCGGCTGTGCTCTTGTCTTTTTGCGGCGTGAAGATGTCGCTGTAGCTCACGTATACCGAATGCTGGTCGTCCAGGTCGTAGATCAGGCCGGCGTAGCGGGTGAGGTTGCGGGTGACCTTGTAGTCGCCGGCGCCATCACGGTTGTCGTAGTCGTACCAGTCCAGGCGCGCGCCGAGGATCAGCTTCAGCGGGTCGGCCAGGCTCAGGCGGCTGGTCAGGTAGAAACCGTCCTGGGTGGTGATTTCGCGTACGTTATTGGTGCGGGTGAAGTTCGGTTTGCCCGCACTGATCGGCCAGTTGAGGTCGTACGGGCTGTAGTTGTGGGTGGTCATGTCGTAGATGCGCTTGCTGGCGCCCACCACCAGTTCATGGGTACGGCCGAACGCCTCGAACGGGCCGCTGGCAAAGGCGTCGAGCCCGGCCTGGTTTTCATCGTAGCTGGCCTGGTACACCGTGCGGGCCAGGGTGTCGTTGGTCCAGCGCGATTGGTAGGAGCCGGAGAACAAGGCGTTCTGTTCGGCATAGTTGGCGTTGACCTGCAGGCTCCAGTCGTTGGCCAGGCGCTGGCGCAGCTCAGCGAACACGGTGTTGATTTCCTGGTCCTTGTTCTCCCAATCGGTGCCTGGGTTATAGGAGCGCGACAGGCCCAGGTGGCGCCCATCCAGGCCGACCATCGAAGCGCCCCAGAAGTAGTTGGTCTTGTCCTTCTGGTTCGAGTAACCGAGGGTCAGGGTGGTGTCTTCGCTCAGGTCGGCTTCGGTGACGGCATAGAACAGGCCATGATCCTGCTCGGCCTTGTCGATAAAACTGTTGGCATCGCGGTAAGAGGTGACGACGCGGCCGCGCCAGGTGCCACTGTCATTGAGCGGGCTGGAGGCGTCGAGCTCGCCGCGGTAGTCGTCCCAGCTGCCGACGGCGCCGGTAAGGGTGACTTTCTGCTCATCCAGTGGCCGCTTGCGGATCAGGTTGATGGCGGCCGAAGGGTTGCCTGCGCCGGTTACCAGGCCGGTAGCGCCGCGCACCACTTCGACGCGGTCGAACATTGCCAGGTTCGGCTGGGCGCCTACCGACGCACCGTTGTAGCCGCTGGGGATACCGTCATACATGAGGTTGTCGATATCGAAACCGCGTGCAGTAAAGGCTTGTCGCCCAGGGCCGTTGGAGTAATTGAGGAACAGCCCCGGCGTGGCGTTGACCACGTCGTTGATGCTGGTCATGGCCTGGTCATCCATGCGCTGGCGCGTGATTACGGTGACGGCCTGCGGGGTTTCGCGCAGGGTCAGCGGCAATTTGGTCGCGGTCTTCATCGAGCCGGTGGTGTACGACTCGCTGCCTTCGGTGGTTGCGCCGAGCTGTTGGCCCGAGACCTGGGTAGCGCCCAGCTCGATGGTGGCCGGTGCTTCGGCGTCGGCGGCAATGGCCGCATTGGAGGTTGCTAAGGCGATAGTGATTGCCATCAGACTGGGTGTAAAAACGTTGCCGCCGCGTTGTTGCACAGACATGAAAGTAGGGCTCCCCAAGTGCCTTCCGTGGCGAATAGTAAATCTGTTGATAATTATTCGCATCAGTTTGGCAGATTGAGTCTGTAGGGAAAAGCCCAAATTCTGTAGGAGCGAGCTTGCTCGCGAAAGACACACAGGCGCCGCGTTGATTCCGGAAACCCGCGTTATCGTTGAGGTTTTTCGCGAGCAAGCTCGCTCCTACAGGGTGGTGTTCAGGTGAACAGGATTTCGTAGGGCTCGCGCATGCGCTCCAGCAATATCTGCGCGAGCATCGGCGGTAAGCCAATTTGTGGGTCACCCACCAACTGGCTGGCGTAGGCATGGGCGGCGTGCAGCTTGCGCGCGACGGTCCAGGTGTCCAGGCGGACCTTGCGTGCACGCTGCCAAGGCATTACCGCGCTTTCCCGGGCCGGCCAATGCCAGGCCCAGATCGGCAGTTCATACAGTTGCGCACCTACCAGGCTGCACGCCTTGGCACTCGCGCGGCCGACGGCGTCATGGTCATCATTGCCGTCGTTGCGCCAGGTGGTAAACACCACGTCGCCAGGTTGCAGGTAGCGCGCGATGAATTGGCTCATGGGCTGTTCGCGGGCGGCCAGTGCATCATCACAAAACCCGCCACGAATCCATTTCAGGCTGTGCAAAGGCATACCCAATCGGCGCAGGGCCTCTGCACTTTCCTGAGGTCGCACCACACTCAAGCGGCTGGCCGGCCATACCTGAGAGCCGGGATGGCTGGCGCTGCCATCGGTGATGGAGATCAATTGCAGTGGATGCTCGCGGGTGCTGAGCAGTTGCAGCAAACCGCCGCATGCCAGCACTTCATCGCCCGGGTGAGGGGCGATCACCACGACGCGAGCACCGGGCGGTACCAGGCTGTTCAGGGAAATGATGGGGGTTTGCGCCAACTGCGGCGCACTGTTCCAGATTTGCACGGGGCCGCGACGGCCTTCGCTTAAGGAGGCAGGCTTCATGGGTGTCACATCCTTGTCGGTTGATACCGGGTCGTGCTCCGTTGACGGGACGACGCTCTTGTCTTCACCGCAGGCTCCGCTGGGGTGAGTGCACGGCATGCCAATCCAGGAATGCCATGCAAGGCGTTAGGAGCATAGACAGGCATGGGTATCTGCACAACTTTGATGCGATGTTTGCTGGGCTGACGTCATCGCAGGCAAGCCAGCTCCCACAGCGGGCTATGTTGCCCACAAAATCAGCACCTGGCACAGATCCCTGTGGGAGCTGGCTTGCCTGCGATGACGGCGCCCCAGCCGACAGGGATATTGCATCAGTCAGCTGTTAAACGTTTTTGTTTTCACCCAGCCCGCATCAAGCTCTTCAAGTAATCACCAAACCCACCCTCAGCCCGGCAATCCAGTCGCGCACTGGTCACCACTTGCGGCGCATGGCTCCAGGCAATGGAGGCACCGCAACGCTCCAATTCACGTACCAGCTGTACATCCTCGTGGCATTCCAGCGGTTCAAACCCACCGGCCTCTACATAGGCGCGGGCACTCACGCCCAGGTTGGCCCCATGAATATGCCGATGCCCATCGCGGGCCTGGTAGGCCTGCTGATAGCGAATCTGCGCGGCCGGGTCGAAGCCTTCGCTCCAGGTGTCCACGGTGACTGTTCCACACACCGCGTCGCAGCCTTGGGCCAGTTGGGCCACCAGCCAATCAGGGGCGACACGGCTGTCGGCGTCGGTGCAGGAAATCCACCGCGCGCCTTGCTCGAGCAAGTACCCTGCACCCACGCCGCGGGCGTGGCCGACATTGCGCGCCTGCACGTGAAGGCAATGCACCTGATGGGCCTGGGCAATCGCTGCACTGGCGTCGCTGCAACTGTCGAGTACTACCAGAATCTGTACCGCTTCCCCCAGCAAGCCCGGGTGGTCGGCGGCGATCCGCGCAGCCCTCAGGCAATCATCCAACAGGGCTTCTTCGTTATGTGCCGGGATCAGAATACCGATCATCGTAAACCCTCATGGCGAGCGACCGAGGTGCCGTCGAGGCTCCACAGGTCGAGCAGAAAATCCGGGTCCTGGTACTGAACCAACGGGGCTACACCCAGACGCTGTTGCAGCACGGCGTGGACCTGTTCGGCGGTTTGCGGGCAACCGTCAATGGGCACTCGCCAATGACAGGCCAGGATTTGCCCGTCAGCGGTCAAGGCGGCGAGGGCGCAATCGATCAGACGATTAAAATCACCTACATCAAGGTAATAACAAAGCTCACTCAATACGATCAGCTCGAATTGCCCGCCGGGCCATTGTTCCGGCAGGCGACGCTGCTCCACCCGGGCATGAGGAAAACACTCCAGCCGCGCTTGTGCCAGCCGTACCGCCGCAGTTGCAGTGTCGCAACACAGCAGGCGTTCACAACGCGGGGCCAGCTCGGCACTCAGTTCGCCGTTGGCACAACCCGGCTCGAATATCGACGCATAGCGCGGCCGCGTCAGCACGGCCAAGGTCAGGGCGCGCTTGCGTTGTTCGTACCAGCGCTGACGAAAAGCCCAAGGGTCGTCATTACCCGCAAACAACTGGTCGAAGTAGGGGGTTGCCACACTCATACGAACACCATCTCAAAAGGTTGCAGCAAGCGCTCCACCACATAGGGCGCCAGCACCGCAGGCAAACCGATTTGCGGGTCGCCCTCCAACTGGCTGGCGAAGGCGTGGATCGCATGGCGTTTGCGGGCTACTTGCTCGGCGGTCAGCGGGATCTTGCGCGCCCGATGCCAGGGCACCTTGTGGTCTTCGGCGGTGGCCCAGTGCCAGGTCCATACCGGTAGTTCACACAGCGCTGCACCGACGGCCTTGGCTGCCTTGGCGCTGGCGCGGCCCACGGCTTCATGGTCGCAATGGCCATCCTCGCACCACGTCGCAAACACCACGTCGTTGGGTTTGAGGTGGCGCTGGATAAATTCGCAGAGCTGGGTTTCGCGCTCGGCCACATGGCTGTCGGCAAACCCGCCGCGCAGCCATTTCAAACTGTGCAGCGGCAAGCCAAGGCGGTGCAAGGCCTGGGCCGATTCCTGCGGACGCACCACACTCAGACGCTCCACTGGCCAGCGCCGGGAGCCAGGGTGGCTGGCGCTGCCATCGGTGACGGAGATCAACTGGATAGGGCGGTCCAGCGCAGCCAGCCCTTGCAGCAGACCACCACTGCCCAGCACCTCGTCATCCGGATGCGGGGCGACGATCACCGCTCGATGCCCTAGCGGCACCAACTGCGCCACACTGATGTGCGGCAACTCGGCCAATCGTGCGCTGTTTTGCCAATGGCTCAACGGGGTGCCCTGGCCAACAATCGGATTGGGCCTCATAGCGCCCATCTCCCAGCGGGCTCGCTGGCGACCTGCTCACCGAGGGCGGCCAAGTCGCGTTCAGCATGACTTTGCCGCACATACACCGGTAAATCGGCCATCAACTGGGCAAAGTGCGGATCCTTGCAATACGGCCCGGCGCCGACCGCACGGCCCACATGCTGGATCACCTGCTCGACGGTGTCCTCGATACAGGCACGCGTCTGTTGCGCCAGTTGCCGCGCATCAGCACGAGGCTCGCGGTCGATCTGCGCGGCGCTGGCGCGTAACACGCAGGCAGCGCTGTTCAGGGCGCTGTCGACCGCGCCGAGGTGGGCCAGTGCATGGGGCTCCGCACGCTTGGCACATTGGGCGCGCAGCACTTCACCCAGGCGTTGCGCCGCGCCGTACCAGCACGCGGCAATGCCGATCCCACCGTGCCAGAAGCCCGGACGGGACAGATAGTCGCCCGGGCCGCCCACGGCAATCCCCCTGGCGGCGCTGAACAGGATGTCGACGCTACCGGTCGCCGCCATGCCCACCGCCTTCCAACCCTCGTTCGTCACCCTGATGCCCGGTTGATCCATCGCCACGGCTACCAATTGCTGGCGGTCCTCTTCGTCCCAGGCCGTCAGCAAGCCATGGCTGACCACCGCCGCACCGGAACACCAGGCTTTGCGCCCCTCGACGAGCAGCCGCTGGCCGTCGCGACGCACGCGCACCTTGGCCGTCGGCGGCTCGGCCGCCCACATGCCCCAGGTGCTGCCCAGCGGCGGCAAGGGGCTGTCGAGTTCGGCAATGATCGCCAGGGCATCGGTATGGCCTTCGAACAACTTGCACAGGCGCAGGTCATGCCCGGCCACCTGGGCCAACTGGCTCAGGCGGGACAGGGTCTGGCCGCTGCCCGGCAACGGCAGTTGATCAAGGCCTTCTTCTTGAAGGGCCCTCAGGGCATTACCCAGGGCTTGCGTGTCGGCATAGCCCCGGTAGCCCTGAAGGAAACCGTGCAACGCCATTTCACACCTCGCCTTCGTGCTGCAGTTCAAACAGCAGCAGCGAGCGAGCGGTGACCGCGTACTCATGCTCGAAATCAAAGCGTTCCTGGCCACGCACAGCCGGGTCGTTGGTGTCGAGCAGGCACGTCCAGAACTCGCCCTCCGGCACCGGCGGCAGGCGGAAATTGACCAGGTCGTGATGGGCGTTGACCACCAGCAACAGCGTGGCGTCGGCCCCGGCACGACGAATCCCGGTTTCCTGGGCGCGGCCATCCATCAACATGCCCAGGCAGCGGCCCTGGCTGTCTTCCCATTGCTCGGTAGTCATTTCGTTGCCATCCGGCGCCAGCCAGGTGACGTCCTTCACGCCGATGTCTTCGTTGTAGTCGCCCACCAGGAAGCGCCCACGCCGCAGGATCGGGTACGCCAGACGCAGCTTGATCAGACGCTTGACGAACTTGAGCAGCGCCTTGCCGTCATCGTCCAGGTCCCAGTTGACCCAGCCGATCTCGCTGTCCTGGCAATAGGCGTTGTTGTTGCCGTGCTGAGTGCGAGCGAACTCGTCCCCGGCGACGATCATTGGCGTGCCCTGGGCCAGCAGCAAAGTGGCGAAGAAGTTGCGCATCTGGCGCAGGCGCAGCGCGTTGATCTCCGGGTCGTCGGTAGGGCCCTCGACGCCGTGGTTCCAGGACAGGTTGTTATTGCTGCCGTCCTGGTTGTTCTCGTCATTGGCCTCGTTATGTTTGTCGTTGTACGACACCAGGTCGTGCAGGGTGAAGCCGTCGTGGGCGGTGATGAAGTTCACCGAGCTGTAAGGCCTGCGCCCGCGGTGGTTGAACATCTCGCCCGAAGCGGTCATGCGCCCGGCGAAATCGGCGAGTTGGCCGTCGTCGCCTTTCCAGAACGCACGCACGGTGTCGCGGAAACGGTCGTTCCATTCCACCCAGCCTGGCGGGAAGTTACCCACCTGGTAGCCGCCGGGGCCGCAGTCCCAGGGCTCGGCGATGAGTTTCAACTGGCGCAGTACCGGGTCCTGGCGGCACGCCACGAGGAAACTGTGGCGCTCATCGAACCCGTCGCGGTAGCGCCCGAGGATAGTCGCCAGGTCGAAGCGGAAGCCGTCCACGTGCATCTCGGTGGCCCAGTAACGCAGGGAGTCGGTGACCATTTGCAGCACGCACGGGTGGCTCAGATCCAGGGTATTGCCGGTGCCGGAATCGTTGATGTAGAAGCGCTTGTCGTCGGGCATCAGGCGATAGTAGGAGGCGTTGTCGATACCGCGCATCGACAGGGTCGGGCCGCGCTCGTTGCCTTCGGCGGTGTGGTTGTAGACCACGTCCAGAATCACTTCCAGCTTTTGCTCGTGCAGGTGCGCGACCATCTCCTTGAATTCGGCGATCTTGCCGCTGGCCAGATAGCGTGGGTCGGGGGCAAAGAACGCGATGCTGTTGTAGCCCCAGTAGTTGGTCATGCCTTTTTCCAGCAGATGCTGGTCGTTGACGAAGGCGTGCACGGGCAACAGCTCGACCGAGGAAATGCCAAGTTGGCGAATATGCTTGAGCACGTCATCTTCCATCAGACCGGCGCAGGTGCCCCGCACCGACTCGCCGACCGAAGGATGACGCATGCTGATGCCGCGCAGGTGGGTTTCGTAGATGATCGTGCGGTCCCACGGCACCCGTACCGGTTGGTCGTTACCCCAGGTGTGTGCCGGGTCGATGACCTTGCACTTGGGCACGAAGGGCGCACTGTCGCGCTCATCGAAACTGAGATCGTCGTCCGGGTGGCCGATGGTGTAGCCAAACAGCGCTTCGGACCATTTGAGTTCGCCCACCAGTTGCTTGGCGTAGGGGTCGATCAGCAGCTTGTTGTGGTTGAAGCGATGACCATTGGCCGGGTCATAGGCACCGTATACGCGGTAGCCGTAAATCAGCCCGGGGTGAGCATCGGGCAGGTAGCCGTGGAAGATCTCGTCGGTGTATTCGGGCAGTTCGATGCGTTCCAGTTCGACCTCGCCGGTGTCGTCGAACAGGCACAGCTCCACCTTGGTGGCGTTGGCGGAAAACAGCGCAAAATTGACACCCAGGCCATCCCAGGTGGCGCCGAGGGGGAAGGGCAAACCTTCACGGATCCGCGACGGCTCATGAACCGGCGTCGCTGTGGTGTTGTCGGGTTTGCTCATCGAGTTGCTCCTGCAAAAGGTCTTTTTTCGGGCCGAACGCCGCCGTACTGACGGTGCTTCAGCGCATGGCTTGGACGGAAAAGGGCCTGCAGCGCGCAATGCGTGCTGCAGGCCCGAGAAATCATGGGGCGGGCGGTTTGGGCTTCTTCGGGGCGGCAGGTTTCTTCGCCGCAGGTTTGGCGGCGGCAGGCGCGGCAGGTTTGGGCTTTGCCGCAGCCTTGGGCGCGGTTTTCGGCTTGGCGGCCGGTTTAGGCTTGCTCGGCGTCAGCGCCTCGGCTTCCGCCAGCTTGCGCGCCATCTCCCAGTGGCGATCGTGGGCGCCATCGGGCTTGCCTTCAGACTCCCAGATCTGATGCGCCAGTTCGCGAATGCGTTTGTCTTCTTTACTCATCACAAACTCCTCACAGAAAATTTTCAGCTTTCTTGATTATCAGGATTGATAAAGACATTGACCGGGAGATCCCCCAGGGCAGCGCTGATCAACAGCTCCTTGTTGGGTGTGACTACGCCCGTTTGAAAAAGTCCCTTCCAGTTTTGTGCAGGGGCGGCGAACGGTAATTTCACCCGCGTATCGCCCCAAACCTGCGCATTGATCTGGGGAAACATCCCGTTTTCAAGCAACGGATGAGACCAGCGCGGCACCACCACCAGTAACTGCTTGCCTTGATGTTCACGGTAGAACGCAACCACGCGCTCAGCGTGCTGGCCCACCGCTTCCAAAGGTGTATAGCTGCCATGGTGCAGCAGCTCGGGGCAGGCTTTACGCAGGCCCAGTACCTGGGCGATCACTGCCTGTTTGATACGCCCGTCGCGCCAGTTGAACAACAGTTCGCCGATGTCCGGTGGTGCCTGCAATGCACGTTGCCGCGCAGCGAAGTCCACCGGGCGACGGTTGTCCGGGTCGACCAGGCTGAAGTCCCAGAACTCATCGCCCTGGTAAATATCCGGCACACCCGGCACGGTCAAATGAAGCAAGGTTTGCGCCAGCCCATTCAGGGCGCCGGCGGGGGCGATGGCCTGTGCAGCGCTGTCCAGTGCACTGCGCAGCGGCGCACCGGCCTCACTGAGCAGCAGGCGTTTGAGGAACGCTTCCACCGCCTGTTCGTAAGCCTCGTTGGGCGCGCTCCAACTGCTCTGCAACTTGGCCTCGCGCAGGGCTTTTTGCTGCCACTGCCAGAGGCGTTGCTGGTACGCCGCCAGATCGGGGTTGGGCTCCAGCGGCCAACTGCCCAGCAGCACCTGATAGAGAATCAACTCATCGCCCGCCGAAGGGCTGTAGGCGCTCTCGCGCAGGGGCTCGGCCAGACGGCGCCATTGCTCGACCTGTTCGGCATACCAGGGTGCGCACTCGCTGAGCACCGCCAGGCGCGCACGGGTGTCTTCGCCGCGTTTGTGGTCGTGGGTGGCGGTGGCCAGCAGGTTGTCGGGGAAGCTCTTCAGGCGCTGTTGATTGGCTGCATGGAAGTCTGCCAATGGCGCACTGAATTGCTCGGTACTGAAGCCCACATCGTTGCGCGACAACAGCACCGCCGAACGGTAGAACGCGGTGTCTTCCACAGCCTTGGCGGCGGCGGGCGAGGTCAGTTGCTGGAAGCGCACGCAGGCATGCTTGAGCATCTTGCGCGCTCGGCCTACCGGGCGATTGCGCCAGGGCTGGCCACCCAACCATTGCTCCAGGTGGTCGAGCACCGGCCAGTCGCCTTCGTTGAGGGTACTGCGTGCACCCTCCATGGCGTACTGGAATACCTTGTCGTCGGCCGCACTGCGGCCCATGGCGCTGATATAGGTGCGGTACACCGGGAAATGCACGATCAGTTCCTGCAAGGCCCGGCGGATGGCGCCCAGTGTCAGGTCGCGGGTCATCACGTCATCGCGGGCCACTTGCAGCAGCGCCTGGGCCACGCTTTCGAAGTCGCCGCCCAACGAACCATTGAGGATCTGCTGGCGCGCCAGCCGCGCTTCCTCGCCGAAGGCTGAGGGCCGCTCGCTGTGACGCGTCCACATCTCGGCCAGCGGTGCAAAACCTTCAGGATGGTGTTGCAGCAATGACAACTGGTTCATGAACTCGTAGCCGGTGGTGCCATCCACCTGCCAGTCTTCACGCAGGGTTTCACCTTCGCCAAGGATCTTTTCGACAAAGATGGGCAAGTGGCGCTGGGGTGACAGCGCGTCTACGCGGCGGCGCAATTTGCGGCAATAGCCACGCGGGTCGGCCAGGCCATCGATATGGTCGATGCGCAGCCCGTCGACCAACCCCGCGCTGATCAGCTCGAAAATCTTGCCATGGGTGGCTTCGAACACCGCTGCGCGTTCGACCCGCAGGCCGCCCAGCTCATTGACGTCGAAAAAACGCCGCCAGTTGATGTCGTCTGCGGCTGTGCGCCAACTGGCCAGGCGATAGGTCTGTTGTTCGAGCAGGTGATGCAGGCGCTCGAAACCCTCGGGCTGGCGACTGTCGAATGCGGCCAGGCATTGTTCAATAGCGGGTAGCAGTTCGCTGGAGCCTTCGGCCAGGGCTTGTTTGAGCTCGGTGGCTTCGGCGTAGGCGTCGTGCTGATAGGCGAGGGCGGCGAAACGTTCGGCCAGCGATTTGAGTAACTCGTCGCTACCCAGAATCAAGCCGTAGTCCCTGGGGCAAATCGGAAAACGGTGTTCGTAATGCTCGACGTAGAAACTCCCCTGGGCGGCATCGAACTTGAGCGCCAGCGTGCCGTTCTGCAAGGCTTCGCCGTAATCGCTGCCGAGGAAGGGCATCAGCAACTGGCCCTTGAGCAGCGGGTCGGGGGAGTGCCACTGGATGTCGAAAAACTCGCTATAGGGACTCAGGCGGCCCCATTCCAGCAGGTCCAGCCACCAAGGGTTATCCGCGCCGCCCACGGCCATATGGTTGGAGACGATATCGAGGATCAAACCCATGTCGTGCTCACGCAGCGCGGCGACCAGGCGACGCAACGCCGCTTCGCCCCCCAGTTCCGGGTTGACGCGGGTCGGGTCGACCACATCGTAGCCGTGCATGGAGCCGGCGCGGGCGCTTAACAGCGGTGAAGCATACAGGTGGCTGATGCCCAGTTGGGCAAAGTACGGCACCAGTGGCACCGCGTCATCGAGGGTAAAACCTTTATGAAATTGCAGGCGCTGGGTGGCGCGCAGGGGCAGTGCGTTCATCGGTCACGCTCATAGGCTTGGTTGCGCGCCACGGCCAGCAGTTCGAGGCGACGCGCGGCGCTGTCATTGTCGAGCAGGCTGGCGGCCTCGCCGGGCAAGCGTCGGCGCCAATTGGGGTGGGTGTCGAGGGTGCCCGGCAGGTTGGCTTGCTCCTCGATGCCCAATGCATCTTCCAAGGGCAACAACACCAGCGGCGCGCGCGTGTGGCCCAGGTAGCGCACGCTGGCGTCGATCATATGGTCGGTGTCGTTGCGGATCTCGTCGATGAAGTTCTGCGGGTCCTGGCTCAAGGCTTGGCGCAGTGCCTGGCGTTCGCGCAGGCGGTGTTCGCTCCATTGGTCCACGGTGGGCGCATCGATCAGGCCCAGCTGGATATTCCATTCGATATCGCGGCTGTGCCACCAGCCATTGAGGGTCGGCAAGTCGTGGGTACTGGTGGTGGCCAAGGCGTTGTCGGGCCAATCGAGGATGGGCTTGAACTGGCCGTCATGGTTCTGTTCGAACAGCAGCACACGCATGCCCAGGATCGAACGGGCGCTGAGCTTTTCGCGCAGGCCTTCGGGCACGGTGCCCAGGTCTTCACCGAGGACGATGGCCTGGTGGCGGTGCGATTCCAGGGCGAGCAAACGCAGCAGGTCGTCCACCGGGTAATACAAGTAGGCACCTTCACGTGGGGACGCGCCCAGAGGGATCACCCACAGGCGTTGCAGGCCCATCACATGGTCGATGCGCAAGCCGCCGGCATGGGCGAAGTTGGCCCGCAGCATTTCGATAAAGGCGCGATAGCCATTGCGCTTGAGGCCCTCAGGGGAAAAGGCAGAGATGCCCCAGCCTTGGCCTGCGCGGTTGAGAATGTCCGGTGGCGCGCCGACGGTGAGGTCGGCCAGCAGTTCATCCTGGCGACTCCAGGCCTGGCTGCCGCCGCCGTCGGCGCCCACCGCCAGGTCGGCGATCAGGCCGATGCCCATGCCGCTGCCACGGGCGGCCTGTTGTGCGCGCTCAAGGCTGCGGGCAATCAGCCATTGGGTGAAGGCGAAATAGCCGATTTCGTCGCGGTTGTCCTCAGCGAACTGCGCCAGGGCCGGGCTCTGTGGCGTACGCCAGGCTTCGGGCCATTGGCGCCAGTCCAGGTCCTCACCCGCGGCAGCACGCTGGGCCTGTATGGCTTCGAAGCGGCAGTGGTTTTCCAGGGCTTCGCCGCCGGCCTGGCGGAAGCTTTGAAAATCGGCATGCTGGGGATGCGCGCCGTGGCGGAAGTCTTCATACAGTGTGCGCAGCAGGCGTTGCTTGGCTTTGGCGGCGGCCGGCCAGTCGATCAGCGTGAGCTGTTCCAGGGCATGCAGCTCATCAGCCAAACCGGCCGCTTCTATGGCGTTGCGCACTTCACGTTCACCAAGGATGCACGCCGGCGAAGCATACAGGCTGTTGAGAAACAGGCGGCTGGAGGGCGAATAGGGGCTGAAACGCTCAGTGTCGGCGCTGAACATGGCGTGCATCGGGCTGATTGCCACGGCGTCGGCGCCGCGCTCGGCGGCGGAACGCACAAGGTGCTCCAGAGCCAGGGTGTCGCCAAAACCGCCATCCCCCAGGCGGCGCAAGGCATAGAGTTGGGCGCTCAGGCCCCAGGCGCGAGCGGGTTGGCTGTCGACCGCGTCGGCCACGCCGTAGCAGTGGCTGGGCGCGACGGCCAGGGTGAAGGTTTGCCCGTCGATATGCACCTGGTGGTAGCCGAGGGCAATCACGCCGGGCAATACGGCCTCGCCGTCCAGGCGCAGCTCCAGGGTTTCGCCGCCTTCCAGGCTGACGCGACACGGGGTGTCCGGGGCGAAATAGCGTGCCAGGTCCAGGCCCGCACCGCTGTCGGTGGTCATCAAGGGCGGCAGGTGCCGGTCCTGCTGCGCCTGCTCAAGTTGCAGCAGGCTCGCGTCGATCTCGGCGTCGCTGTCGGCCGGGTGCCCCAGCCCTTTGAGGACGGCGCGCAGGGCATCAGGCTTTACATGTTGCGGGCGACCGTTGGCATCGATCCAATCGACCGCCAGGCCCGCGCGGCTGGCGAGAATTTCCAGGTTCGCTTCGCTCAAAGAATGTCTCCAACAGGGGATAAGCAAACGCGTGCGCTCAAGGGCGGTAAGTGCGCACCTTGCGGGGCAGGCGTTTGGAAAATAATCGGGTGGGGTGCCGGATGATCCAAGGGCTGTTCACTCAGGTTCAGGTCGATCTGCAGCACACGGCCGTTGCCCAGGCGCCAGCGCGCGGTGACGGCATGGTCAGCCAGCACGTGCGCGCCCAGGGCGACGGTGCCGGGCAAGTGCGGCACCACATGCACGTGACGCAGGCTCAGCAGGTGGCGGTAGAGCTGGGTGTGGTCGTTCTCGACGAAGGAAGGCATCGACTGTAAAAAGGTTTGCAGCGCGTTGGGGTCGGGGATGCGCTGGCGTTGCTCGGGGTCGTGAAACGCCGCGAAGTCGGCAAATTCATTGCGCCGCCCTTCACGCACCGCCTCGGCCAGTTCGCCATGATGGTCGGTGAAAAACAGGAACGGCTCGGCGGCATTCACCTCGTCACCCATGAACAACATCGGGATCATGGGGCACAGCAACAGTAGGGCGGTCGCGGCGCTCAGTGCCTGGGGCGAACACAGCTGGTGCAGGCGTTCGCCGAGGGCGCGGTTGCCGACCTGGTCGTGGTTCTGCAGGAACGCGACGAAGGCGCTGGGGGGCAGATCCGCACTGGGTTCGCCGCGCGCATGGCCATGGCGTGTCGTCTCGCCCTGGTAGATGAACCCCTCGGCCAGGCAGCGCGCCAGCTTGGCGGTAGGCTGCTCGGCAAAGTCGCTGTAGTAGGCGTCGGTTTCACCGGTGAGCAGCACGTGCAGCACATTATGAAAGTCGTCATTCCATTGGGCGTCGAAATCGTGCTGCAACAGGCTGGCCTGGTTCAGTTCGTTTTCCAGCATCAGCCACACGTGGCGCCCGCCGTCCACCTGCTGGCGTACCCGTTGTGCCAGTTCCTGCAGAAACCCAGGGTTGTCGATGGCGTGCACGGCATCCAGGCGCAGGCCGTCGAAGCGGTATTCGAGCAGCCACATCAAGGCGTTATCGAGGAAGAAATCCCGCACTTCACGACGCTCGAAATCAATGCCGGCGCCCCAGGGTGTGTGCACGTCCTCCTGGAAGAACCCCTGGGCGTACTGGCCCAGGTAATTGCCGTCGGGGCCGAAGTGGTTGTAGACCACATCGAGGATCACGGCCAAACCATGGCCGTGGGCACTGTCGATCAGCTGCTTGAGTTGCTCGGGAGTGCCGTAGGCGGCGTGGGGCGCATACGGCAGCACGCCGTCATAGCCCCAATTGCGTTCGCCGGGAAATTGCGCCAAAGGCATCAATTCAATCGCGGTGACGCCTAGTTCGGCCAGGCGTGCCAGGTGTTTCTCAACGGCAGCGTAGCCGCCCATGGCGCCGACGTGGAGCTCGTAGATCACCGCCGTGTGCCACGGGCGACCCTGCCACTGACTGTGGCGCCATTCATAGGCGAGGGGGGCGACTACTCGGCTCCACCCATGCACGTCCAGCGCCTGGGCCCTGGAGGCGGGGTCGGGCACCGTGTTTTCGCCATCGATGTTAAAGCGGTAAAGCGTGCCGGCAGGGCACGCGATTTCGACTTCAAACCAACCACCGGCCTGGGGCAGCATGACGATGGTTTTACCCTGTTCCAATTCAACGCTGACATAAAATGCGTCTGGCGCCCATAACGCAAAGCGCGTGCGGTGCGCGTCCAGCATGATTGCGCCGTGGGGCCAGGTTTCCAGAGTCCTTGACGGCATCTATGAAGACCTCCCTTAGTTGTTCCAGTCGCTACTTGTTCGATTTCCCCAGGGCCTTGGCCACCAGTTGTTCGTAGAGTTCGGCGTAGGGTTCCACGGCCTGGCACCAGTTGAACGGCTGGGTCATGGCACGGCTGCGCATGGCATTGAGCAGACCGGGGAAGGCGAACACCTTGAAGGCGCGGCGCAGCGCCTCTTCGTAGCTTTGCACCGTGGATTCATTGAACAGGAACCCGGTGACGCCATCCTCAATGGTGTCCGCCAGCCCGCCGGTGTTACGCGCCACCGGCAACGAGCCGAAGCGTTGCGCGTACATCTGGCTCAGGCCGCAGGGCTCATAGCGCGACGGCATCAGCAGGAAATCGCTGCCAGCGAACATACGGCGGGCATCGGTCTCGTTGAAGCCGATGCGCACCCCCACCTGACCCGGGAAGCGCAGCGCCAATTCACGCATGGCCTGTTCTTCTTCCGGCTCGCCACGGCCGATGATCGCAATCTGGCCGCCGTTTTCGACGATGAAACCGGCGACGGCCTCGGTGAGGTCCAGGCCTTTCTGGTAGACCAGGCGCGAGACCACCGCGAACAGCGGACCACTGGATGGCTGTAGCTCAAACAGCTCACGCACATGGGCGGCGTTGATGGCCTTGCCTTCCCAGTCGCCGATATTGAAGTTGTGAGTCAGGTGCGTGTCGGTGGAGGTTTCCCAGCTTTCGTCGATGCCGTTGGGAATGCCGCTGAGCAGGCCTTGCTGGGTCTTGCTGGCGAGGAAGCCATCCAGGCCACAACCGAATTCCGGGGTGGTGATCTCCTGGGCGTAGGTGGCGCTCACGGTGGTGATATGGCTGGAATACGCCATGCCCGCCTTGAGAAACGACATCTTGCCGTAGAACTCCATGCCTTCCTGTTGCAGGGCGTGGGGCGGAATGCCCAGTTCGGGCGTCGAGGCCAGGCTGACCACGCCTTGGTAGGCGAGGTTATGAATGGTGAACAGGGTTGGCGTACGTGACCCACGCCAGTGCATATACGCGGGGGCCAGGCCCGCAGGCCAGTCGTGGGCGTGCACCAGGTCTGGGCACCAGTGGATTTGTGCAAGGTTGGCGGCAATGTCCGCGGCAGCCAAGCCCAGGCGGGCGAAGCGAATATGGTTGTCCGGCCAGTCGCGGCCGTTGTTGGCGCCGTAGGGCGTGCCTTCGCGCTCATACAGTTCGGGGCAGATCAGCACATAGATGACCAGGCCGTCCTTGAGGTCCATGCGCCCGATCTTGCACGGTGGCAACGCGGCATGGCCACCCAGTTCACCGACGATATGGATCGGGTTATCGCTTTCCATCACTTGCGGGTAACCCGGAATCAGCACCCGCACGTCATGCAGGTGCGCCATGGCGCGGGGCAGGGCCGCGGAGACGTCGCCCAGGCCGCCGGTTTTCACCAGGTCCGCGAACTCGGAAGTGACAAACAAGACTTTCTTTCGATTCGGATTCTGACTCACGACCGGCCGCACAGTGTTGGGCAGGTCGGCCAAAGACTTTGGCCCTCCTGCCGGCTGACTAAAACGCTCTCCCTGAGTATCTACTGCGGCACTGATCATAATGCACTCCCATCTGTTGGTTGGCTAATGGCCCGCTGCCATCGGCTCCGAGTGACCGCATCCTGCGGTCAGGCACACAAGCGCTATACAAGCTGGCAAGGCGTATGCCAGTTGCAACGTCGGCTTAAAAAGATTGGATGAGCGGGCATTCGGCCCGAAGCGCGCGTGCTCGCCCTTACCTAAAACTTGACCAGCGGCAGGTTTCGAAAGTTTAGATTTTTTGCGGGGTTTTTGTTTTCCAACGGACCCATCGGTCATGAGTCTAGGACAGATCCCAGCGCCTGCCGGGTTTTCATGCAGATTTTGTAGGACAAAAAACTTTTAACGATATGCCCCTGTGGCGAGGGAGCTTGCTCCTGCTGGGGCGCGTAGCCGCCCCAAAATTTTGGGAGCGCTGCGCACTCCAGCGGGAGCAAGCTCCCTCGCCACAGGGGGGGTGCACTTTAATGGTGCGTCAGGCGAGCACGTGAATGGGCACACTATTGGCCCAGGCTTGGATATCTTCGATCATCTGCTGATAGAACTGCCGGTAATTCTGCTCGCTTACATACCCCACGTGTGGCGTAGCCAGCACATTGGGCAAGCGGCGAAACGGGTGGTCAGCCGGCAGCGGCTCTTCGGCAAACACATCCAGCGCCGCCCCGGCCAGGCGTCCGCTGCGCAATGCTTGCAGCAGTGCCTGCTCATCCACAATCGGCCCGCGTGCGGTATTTACCAGGCGCGCTGTGGGCTTCATCCAACCCAACGCTTGCGCATCCACCAGACCACGGCTGCGCTCGCTGAGCACCAGATGGATGGTCAGAATATCCGCCTGCTCAAACAGCTCGCGCTTGCTGACCCAGGTCACCCCCGATTCAGCCGCGCGCTCCGGTGTGAGGTTTTCACTCCAGGCAATCACCCGCATGCCAAACACCTGGGCGAACCTTGCGACTTTCTGGCCAATACTGCCCAGCCCCAGGATGCCCAAGGTCTTGCCATGCAGATCGCCGCCCAGGCCGACCTGCCATCCGCCCCCGCGCAGTGAGTTGGCTTCGGCGAGCAGGTTGCGTGTAGAGGCCATGATCAAGGCCCAGGTCAGTTCCGGAGCCGCGTGTTTATAGCTGTCGGTGCCGCATACCTGGATGCCCAGGGCCTTGGCTGCGGGAAGGTCGATGGCGGCATTGCGCATGCCGCCGGTCACCAGCAATTTGAGCTGGGGCAGCCCTTGCAGCAGGGCTTTGTCAAAGGTTGAGCGTTCGCGCATGAGGCAAATCACCTCGAACCCTTTCAAGCGCTCGATCATGGTGGCGGTATCGGCGGGGTAGTCGTGGAGAAAATGCACCTTGCCCACGCTGGCCAGCGCCGACCAATCCGCCACGTCGCTGGCCACGTTTTGCCAATCATCCATCACTGCGATCTGTATCGACATGCACGCGGGCCTCGAAAAGTGGCAATTAAAGGGCGTTCAACCCCTGCAACAGGGCTTTATGAAACTGTTCCGGCTCTTCCATCTGGGGCGCATGGCCCAGGCCGGGGAACTCCACCAACGTGGCTCGGGGAATCAGCTTGGCCACCTGCTTGCCCAGTACCTCGTAATGACCAATTTTGGCCTTGACCGCCGCCGGCGCCACATCTTTGCCGATGGCGGTGGTGTCGCTGGTGCCGATCAGCAGCAGGGTGGGCACCTGCAAGTCCTTGAACTCGTAGTACACCGGTTGGGTGAAGATCATGTCGTAAATCAGCGCCGAGTTCCAGGCAACCTGAAGATGCCCCGGGCCTTTGTTCAGGCCGGCGAGCATGTCTACCCAGCGCTCGTACTCGGGTTTCCAGCGCCCCACGTAATAGGTGGTGCGCTCATAGTTGCGTACACCGTCGGCGCTCAGTTTCAGCTCGCGCTGGTACCACTGGTCGACGCTCTGGTAGGGCACGCCGAGGGCTTTCCAGTCTTCCAGGCCAATGGGGTTCACCAGCCCCAGCTGTTCGGTTTGCTGGGGGTACATCAGCGCATAGCGCGTGGCGAGCATACCGCCGGTGGAATGGCCGATCACCGTGGCCTTTTGAATGCCGAGCTTTTCCAACAGTTGATGGGTGTTGGTCGCCAATTGCTGGAAGCTGTACTGGTAGTGGTCGGGCTTGCTGGAGGTGCAAAAACCAATCTGGTCCGGGGCGATGACGCGGTAGCCGGCGTCACTCAGCGCCTTGATCGAACCTTCCCAGGTGGCGCCGCAAAAATTCTTGCCGTGCATCAGCACCACGCTGCGGCCGTTTGGAGTGCCGGTGGCGGCGACGTCCATGTAGCCCATTTGCAGGGATTTGCCCTGGGATTGGAAGGCAAAATGATTCAAAGGGTAGGGGTATTCAAAGCCCTGCAACTCAGGGCCGTAGGTGTCAGCTAACACGGGCGCCGCGCTGACCGAAAACAAACCGGCTACGCATAATGTACGGATAAAAGGCATGGGTTTTGGCTCCGAGACAGATGCCCGGATGCTCTTTGCCCGCGATTAACGGGGGATTAACGGGGGATTAACGCCCACTGCAACGTCAGCGCTGCGATTACGCCATACCGCAGGCTTTTCGCCAGGGTTACCAGCAGTAGAAAACGCCACAACGGCTCACGCATCACCCCAGCCACCAACGTCAGCGGATCACCAATGATCGGCACCCAACTGAGCAACAACGTCCAGTGCCCCCAGCGCGCGTAATGGCTGCGAGCCTTGTTCAACTGACTGGCGCTCACCGGGAACCAGCGTCGCTCTTTGAAGCGCTCGACCGAGCGCCCCAGCAGCCAATTGACCAGCGAGCCCAGCACATTACCCAGGGTCGCGATGCCTAGCAGCAGCCAAAGGTTGTAATGCCCGCTGAGCAGCAGGCCGACCAACACAGCTTCTGACTGCAGGGGCAATAACGTCGCGGCGCCAAATGCCGCGCCGAACAGCCCCACGTACCCCATCAACACCGGTCAGTGAGCCGGGTAGTCCGCTACCACCACGTCTTCGCCGTCGCGGGTCAGGCCAATGATTTGATACGCCTCGCTGCGTCCGTCTACTTCCATGCCTGGCGAGCCCAATGGCATGCCCGGTGCGGCAAGGCCCAGCAGGTCGTTGCGCTTGCGCAGAGCCAGGACCTGCTCGGCAGGTACGTGGCCTTCGACGAACTTGCCGTCGATCACCGCGGTGTGGCAGGAGCCAAGGCGTGGCGCCACGCCCAAGCGTTGTTTCACCGCGCTCATGTCGGCTTCAACGTGGTCGTTGACCTTGAATCCGTTGCTCTCCAAGTGGCTGATCCACTTCTTGCAGCAGCCGCAGTTGGCGTCGCGGTGTACATCGATGGGGATCAGTTCGGCGGCCTGGGCCAGGGTGGTAGTAAACAGGGCACTGAGCAGGGCCAATCGCAATGGGGTTTTCATCGTGGGTCTCACTGAAGGCGCGGCAATAAGCCGGGCATTCTCCCTGCTTTTGCAGGCATGTTTGCAATGTGACGTGGTTGTAATGTTTCTAAATTATACGAAACCCTGATTGTCCAGCCGCTGCTTGAGCCGGTCCAACGCAATCGCCGACAACGCGACCATGCGCTCATGCAAAGACGCCAGTTGCAGTTCAGTCTCGTAAGTCAGCACCCGTTTGAACAGGGTGCCGCCCTGATGAGCGCGCAAGCAGTAATGGATGCAACCGTCAACCGCCAGGGAGGTGAACACGGTCTTGAACTCGCTGGGGCGGCGGGCGATTTGTACGCGGTAACTCATGGGGACGCGTATGCCCAGCAGGTCGATGATCTCGGTAAAACGCGTGCCGACCGGTAATGAGCCGGTGATGCCGGTGTCGGCGCTGAGGGAGGTGGGGTGCCACTCGTGCCAGCGGTCGGGCTGGGTCACATAGTCATAAACCGCCTCGATCGGCGCCTGGATGAAGCGTTCCTGACTGATCTGCTCCAAGCGGACCGAATGCTCAGTCGCGTGCATGACACACCTCCTGTGTGGCGGGTTTTACACTAGGAGCTGTGAGGATAGTCTGACGCCCGCGCTTTGCACGGGCGTCGGCAGGCCGTTCGTCAATCCCGCTGAGAACGGCCCCCACAAGAGTTTCCAGCAGACGCTAGATATCCAGCATGGCCAGCACTTCCTTGGGGTAACGCAGGCCTGCGGTTGCATCGGCAGGGAAGATCGCATCCAGCGCAGCCAGTTCGTCCGCGCTGAGGGAAATCGACAGCGCCTCCACATTCTCTTGCAGATAGGTGCGCCGCTTGGTGCCGGGAATCGGGATGATGTAATCGCCTTGGGCCAATACCCAGGCCAGCGCCAGTTGCCCGGCCGTGACACCTTTGTCTACCGCCAGGCTCTTGACCTGTTCTACCAGCAGCAGGTTTTTCGCAAAGTTCTCACCCTGAAAGCGCGGGCTGAAGCGCCGGTAGTCATCAGCGCCGAAATCATCCGGGCTCCTCAAGGTACCGGTGAGAAAACCTCGGCCCAACGGGCTGTACGGCACAAACGCGATGCCCAGGCGCTGGCAGGCGGCGAGGCAGCCGTTGTCTTGCTGGTCGCGGCTCCACAGCGAATATTCGCTTTGCAGGGCGCTGATGGGATGGACCTTATGCGCCCGTTCCAGAGTAGCGGCGGACGCTTCGCTCAGGCCCAGATAGCGCACTTTGCCCTGTTTCACCAGGTCGGCCATGGCGCCGACCGTTTCTTCGATGGCCACGTCGGGGTCGATACGGTGCTGGTAGTACAGGTCCAGCGTATCCACCCCCAGGCGTTGCAAGGTGCCGTCGATGGCGTTGCGGATATACTCGGGCCGGCCATTCACCCCGCGCACTACGGGGTTGGCAGGGTCGCGCACAATCCCGAATTTACTGGCCAGGAACACCTGGTCGCGCTTGCCGGCAATAGCCTTGCCGATCAGTTGCTCATTGGTGTGCGGGCCGTACATGTCCGCGGTATCGAGAAAGTTGACGCCCGACTCCAGGGCGCGGTGCAAGGTTGCGGTGGCTTCGGTGGTATCGGTGCCAGGTGTGTAGAAATCGGTCATGCCCATGCAGCCAAGGCCGATGGCGGACACATGCGGGCCGTTTTTACCGAGTTGTCGAGTGTGCATAGGGAAGCTCCTTGTGATGAGGGGCCCATTGTTACCCTTGAAAAAATGCAGATAAACCGGCTAAAAGTGCTATCACTGTTCGTAATATCTAAACAATCTTCCACAGGAGCATTCTCTTGGATCGTTTTAACGCCATGCGCGTGTTCACTCGGATTGTTGAATTGGGCGGGTTTGCCAAGGCCGCCGACAGCCTGCAATTGCCACGCGCCTCGGTGACGATCCTGATCAAGCAACTGGAGGCCCATCTCGGCGTGCAACTGCTGCAGCGCACCACGCGCCACGTCAGCCCGACCCTGGATGGCGCGGCGTACTACCAACGTTGTGTGCAATTGCTGACTGATCTTGAGGAAACCGAGGCGGTGTTCTCCACGCGGCGCCAGAACCCCCGGGGCACATTGAGCATCGATATGCCCTCAGGCATTGGGAGCTTGATTGTGATTCCGGCCTTGCCAACGTTCACCGCGCTGTACCCACAGATCGAGTTGGAGATCGGCCTCAATGACCGGCCAGTGGATCTGATTCGCGAAGGCGTCGATTGTGTGTTGCGCGGTGGTCCGGCCCTGGATGAATCGCTGGTGGCGCGGCCGTTGGCGATGATGGAGCAACTGACCCTGGCCAGCCCCGCGTACCTTGAACGCATGGGCACGCCCACTTGCCTGGAGCAGTTGGCGGGTCACCAAATGGTCGAGTACGTTTCCAGCGCCAGCGGTAAACGTTTTGGCCTGGAATTTCTGCTGGGCAGCGAGTTGCGTACGATCAACCTGCCGAAAGTGGTTGCCGTGAACAGCTCTGCCGGTTACTTCGCTGCGTGCGAAGCCGGCTACGGGCTGATCCAGGCACCTCGTTATCACGCCCTGCGCCAACTGGCCGAGGGCACGCTGGTGCAGGTGCTCCCTGATGTGGCAGTGCCGAAGATGGCGCTGACTGCGTTGTACCCGCCTCATCGGCAGTTGTCGCAGCGGGTGAGGGTGTTCGTCGATTGGCTGGTGCAGTTGTGCGCTCGGCCCGGCACCGGCTTGCAAGGCTAGGCTTGCGCCCTGCGATAGGCGCCAGGCTGTTGCCCGGTGACTTTATGGAAGGCTCGGGTAAACGCCGCCACCGATTGATACCCGGCCGCCAGCGAAACCTCGGCCACGGTCTGGTCCGCCTTGAGCAACCCACAGGCGTGGCGCATGCGGATCATCAGCAGTACTTGCCCGGGCGACTGCCCACACAGTTCGCTGAAGCGCTTGAAAAACGCCGAGCGCGACAACCCGGTACAGGCCGCCATGCTTTCCAGGCTCCAGGGCTCGGCGGGGCGGGCGATCAATTGCTCCAGCAAATGTGCAAACGCCGGTGCCCGGCCAAGCGCCGCAAGGCCGCCAAGCTCGGTGTTGTCGAGCACTTGCTGGCGCAGCACATACAGGAACAGCAGGTGGCACAGGCGCTCCAGCAGCGCGGAAGAGGGCGCTGGGGTGCGTGCGCATTCTTGCAGGATCAATTCGAACAGGTTGCGTGCAGCCATCAGCGACGGGTCGTCGGCGCGCAGGATGATCCAACTGGGCAGGGTGTCGACGATCAGCGTCGACAATCCGGATTGGAAGTGAAAGAAACCGCAGACTAGTCCTACGCCGTCCGTGGCCGTGCTATCGAGGGGCAGCATCGAGCGGCGTGGGCACTGCTGGGCGCCGGCCGCCGTGGCTTGGCCGGAAAGCCTGAAGGCAAAGTCACGCAGCAGGAACACCGCGTCACCATTGTTCAGGTGTTGGGGCGTTGGATCACCGTCGATATGCAGCCAGCATTCGCCTTGCACGATCAAGTGGAAGCTCGCCTGCGCCAGGCCATGGGTGCTCGCGTGCCAGTCACCGCAATAACGGCCGACGTGAAACAGGCTGGTGTTGAGTTCGAGGCTATCTAATAACCAATCGACAAGTACATCGGACGAATTCATCTAATGGAAAGACTCAAGAGCAAGTAATCGCTACTTTAGCCTATTGAGCGCTTTTTTTAGAACCAACAGACTGGGGCATTCAAACCCAACAGGAGTCCACTTCATGTCCCGTGTACCGTTGCTCACGCCTGAAACCGCACCGGAAGCCGCCAAGCCCTTCCTGGAAAACGCGCTCAAAGCCTCGGGTTTTATCCCCAACCTACTGGGCGTACTGGCCAACGCACCGGCTGCGCTGGAAACCTACATCACCGTCTCCGGCTTGAATGCCAAGGCCGAGCTGAGCCTGGCCGACCGTGAAGTGGTGCAACTGATTGCCGCTACTACCCACGGTTGTGATTTCTGCGTCGCTGGCCACACTGCGGTTGCCCGCAACAAAGCCAAGTTGCCCGAGGAGGTGATCGAGGCCTTGCGCCGCCGGGGTGAGTTGCCTGACGCGCGCTATGAGACACTTGCCGCGTTTACCCGTGAAGTGATCGCCACCCGTGGGGATGTGAGTGACGCCAGCTTTGAGGCGTTCCGCGCCGCTGGCTATACCGACGGCCACGCGCTGGAAGTCATCCTGGGTGTCAGCCTGGCAACCCTGTGCAACTTCGCCAACGTGTTTGCCCGCACCCCGCTGAACCCGGAGCTGGCGCAATACCGTTGGGAAAAACCGGCCAACTGATTCGGCGTTGGCCCACCTGCTGTAAAAGGAGAGACATGAATGCTTGACCCAATCTTGAGCCGTTGGCTCGATGTTCAAGCGCAGGCCCTGGACGTGGGCAGTTGCGATCCACAGGAAGTGCTGCCACGGCTGGCAGAAGCCAATATTCTGAGAATCGGCGTGCCCACCCACCTGGGCGGCCTGGGCGGGGATGTGGCGGGTGCGGTCGAGGCCATCGCCAATGTGGCCAGCCATTCCCTGGCGGCGGCGTTTGTGTGCTGGGGCCAGCGCTCGTTTATCGAGTACTTGCTGCAGAGCCCCAATCAGCGCTTGCGCGAGCAGCTGATGCCAGACCTGCTCAGCGGCAAGTTGGCCGGCGCCACCGGGCTGTCGAATGCGATGAAGTTCCTGTCGGGTATCGAGACGTTGCAGATCAGCGCCGAGCCCAACGACCACGGTTGGACCCTCAACGGTCGCCTGCACTGGGTGACCAACTTGCGCAAGAATGGCTTTGTCGCTGCGGCGGCCATCGAGCATGCAGGGGGCGGCGCGCCATTTATCCTGGCGATTCCGGATTCGGTGGCCGGGTTGCAGCGCTCCCGCGACCTGGAGCTGCTCGGGCTGCAATCGAGCAACACCGCAGCGCTTGGCCTGGAAGGCGTGGAGCTGAGTCGCGAGTGGTTGCTGCACGAGGATGCGCGCACGTTTTTACCGGCAGTACGCCCGGCGTTTCTGGGCTTGCAGTGCGGCATGTCGATTGGTTTGGCGCGGCGTTCCCTGGCTGAAGTAGCCCACCATTTGGGCGCCAGTCGTACCGTGTTGCGCGACGAGTTGGAAGCCCTGCGCGTAACGCTGGATCATCTGGTCAGCGAGCTTAAAAAGGGGCTGTTGGCCGGGCGCTTTACCGCCGAGCCCATACCGCTGTTCAAACTGCGTATCGCCTTGGCCGAAACCGCCGCCAGCGCCGTACAGCTTGAACTGCAAGCCAGTGGCGGAAAGGCCTACCTTACCGCCCACGGCAGCGGTTTTGCGCGGCGCTGGCGCGAGTCGGCCTTTGTGCCGATTGTGACGCCCAGCCTGGTGCAACTGCGTACCGAGCTGCACCGCCAGGCCAGTCTATGAGCCAGGCGGTATTGACGGCCCAGGGCATTTGCCTGGGGTACGGCAGCGGGCCGGTGTTGCAAGGCTTCGACTTGCACTTGCAACCGGGTGAAGTGGTGTCGATCCTGGGCCCCAGCGGCGTGGGCAAATCCAGCCTGCTGCGGGTGCTGGCTGGCTTGCAGGTACCTCAATCTGGCCGTGTGCAGGTATTGGGCGAGCCATTGAGCGGCCCGCATCCGCGCGTGGTGGTGGCCTTTCAAGACCCGAGCCTGCTGCCTTGGTTGACCCTGGAAAAGAACGTCGCCTTTGGTCTGGATTTCGCCCGCCAACCGCACTTGAGTGGTGAAGAGCGCCGCCGGCGTGTCGACCACGCCATTGCGGCGGTAGGGCTGGAACCTGCGCGCCAGCAGTTCCCGGCGCAATTGTCCGGTGGCATGGCCCAGCGCACGGCATTGGCTCGCTGCCTGGCGCGTCAGCCACAAGTGTTGCTGCTCGACGAACCCTTCGGCGCCCTGGACGAAGTTACCCGCGCCGACATGCAGCACCTTTTGCTCAAGGTCAATCGTGAGCAGGGGTCGGCGGCGGTATTGATCACCCATGACATCGACGAAGCGCTGCTGCTGTCGGACCGCATCCTGCTACTGGGTAACCGCCCGGCGCGGACGTTGGGCGAGTGGGCTATCGATTTGCCGCACCCTCGGGAAGAACAGGTCGAGGCCATCGGCGCGCTGCGTATCGAAATTTTGAAAACCTTACGGCAGGCGAGCCGCCCTCAACCCAACCCCCTTGAACAACAGGAGTTTACTTATGTGTCTGGATGACCTGGCCCACTCGCGCCGTGACTTTCTCAAACTCTCCGCCGTGCTCAGTGCCGCCGGCGCCTTGCCTCTGCTGAGCAGCCTGCAGGCGCGTGCCGCCAACGAGCCCGACGCGCCGGTGCGTATTGGCTATCTACCTATCACTGACGCCACGCCACTGCTGGTGGCCCACAACAATGGCCTGTTCGAAGCCGAAGGCATCAAGGCCGAGCGCCCCGTGTTGTTGCGCAGTTGGGCCCAGGTGATCGAGGCGTTTATCTCCGGCCAGGTCAACGTGATACACCTGCTGTCGCCAATGACCGTATGGGCGCGCTACGGCAGTAAAGTGCCGGCCAAAGTCGTGGCGTGGAACCATGTGGGCGGTTCGGGCTTGACCGTATCCCCAGGTATTACCGACGTGAAGCAACTGGGTGGCAAGTCGGTGGCGATTCCGTTCTGGTACTCGATTCATAACGTGGTGGTGCAGCAACTGTTTCGCGATAACGGCCTCACGCCGGTCACTCGTGCCACCGGCAGTTCGATTGCCGCCAATGAGGTCAACCTGATCGTGTTGCCGCCCTCGGACATGCCTCCGGCCCTGGCCAGCAAACGCATCGACGGCTACATCGTCGCCGAACCGTTCAATGCCCTGGCAGAAAACCTCAAGGTCGGTCGCGTGCAGCGCTTCACGGGTGACGTGTGGCGCAACCACGCGTGCTGCGTGGTGTTCATGCACGAGCACGACCTGGCCAACCGTCCAGAGTGGTCGCAGAAGGTGGTGAACGCCATCGTCAAGGCCCAGGTGTGGACCCGGGACAACCGTGAAGAGGCGGTGAAGCTGCTGTCCAAGGATGGCCCGAACCGTTACACGCCCCATGCCGAGCCGGTGTTGAGCAAAGTCCTGGCGCCGGCGGCCAGCGACCGCGCCACCTATGTGGCCGACGGTGCGATCCAGCATGCCAACTGGGACGAGCACCGCATCGACTTCCAACCGTACCCGTTCCCCAGCTACACCGAAGAACTGGTGCGGCGCTTGAAGGACACCTTGATCGAAGGCGACAAAAAGTTTCTCGCCGGCCTGGACCCAGCCTTCGTGGCCAAGGACCTGGTGGACGACCGCTTCGTGCGCAACGCGATCGAAGCCGTGGGCGGCATGCAGACCTTCGGTTTGCCGGATGGTTATGAGCGGCGCGAGGAGATCGGCGTTTGAATAACAGCAGAATCCCCGGCTGGTGGCTGGGGCTGAGTGGCTTGACGGGTTTGTTGGTGCTGTGGTGGCTGGGCGTGAAAGTGTTTGGCGAGGCCGATGGCCTGTCGGCGCGCTTTTCCCTGGCAGCCACCGCCAGCAGCTTGTGGGAATTGCTCGGGCGGGGTGAGTTGTACCTGCATATCGCCGTGAGCCTGAAGCGTATTTTCGTCGGGCTGTTTATCGCGTTGTTGGTAGGCGTACCCCTCGGGTTGCTGGTGGGCAGTTCGCGTAACCTGGAGGCGGCGACCACGCCGGCGTTCCAGTTTCTGCGGATGATTTCGCCGCTGTCCTGGATGCCGATCGTGGTGATGCTGATGGGCGTGGGCGACCAGCCCATCTACTTCCTGCTGGCCTTTGCCGCTGTCTGGCCAATCATGCTCAACACCGCAGCGGGCGTGCGTCAGCTCGACCCGCGCTGGTTACAGTTGAGCAAGAGCTTGAGCGCCACGCGTTGGGAAACCTTGCGCCGGGTGGTCATTCCTGGTGTGGTAGGGCATGTGCTGACCGGCGTGCGCCTGGCCATCGGCATCCTGTGGATCGTGCTGGTGCCCTGCGAAATGCTCGGGGTCAGTGCGGGGCTGGGGTATTACATCCTCGACACCCGTGATCGGCTCGCGTATTCGGAGTTGATGGCGATGGTAGTGGTGATCGGGGTGCTGGGGTTCGCGCTGGATGCGTTTGCGCGTTGGTTGCATCGGCGGTGGGTGCATGGCGGCTAAGTGGTTGCAACCGGCGTCGAGGTTCCGAACCCGCCTGACGAGTAGGTAATGTCGATGCAGTAACGCGTGAAGCTCCCAAGCGTGCTGCACGCGTTGTGCACGAAGCGTTATCCGGATGCAGATCAGCGGCGTTGGTAACCGCCACCACCCTCATAGCGGTGATCATGCCAGCCCCCGCCGCGCGGGAAGAAGAAACAACCGCCGAGGCTCAGCATGATCATCAGTGGAACCAGCAGGATGAGTCGTCGCAGCATTTCACGGTTCTCCAAGGGGTATTCGCAAGGCCTGTCAGGCGGAGGGCAAGCCAAAACTTTTCATCGCCTGTAACATAAGACCCTGCCGAAACCGCGCCATCCCCGTGACTGGGTATGTGCTTGGCATGCACGGCGATACACAGTGGATACATTCTTCAGGTTCAGGAACTCGTCATGACCCAAAAGCAACGCTTGAAATACTCGCTTCTGATTGCCCTGGCTGTACTGGGCGCGATGTTTGGCCTGTCTTATCTGCAGAACACAGGCGTGATCAGCGAAAAAACCTTCCAGTACCTGGCCATCGCGATTGCCGTGGTCGTCGTCGTGATCAACGGCATCATGCGCCGCAAGGTCAAGCCTAACTTCTGACGGGCGTCAGTCAGGCACGACCTTCGAGTACCTTGGCAGCCTCTTCATGGAGGCTGTAGCTCTTGTCAGCGTTGAGGGTGATCACGCCCTCGCTGCATAGACGCTTGAGTACCTCGCGCACGCTGAGAAACGACAACGGAATGCCCAGCTCCAGCAAGTGGCTGTGCACGCCGCGGACCCCGAGGGTGCGCTGGTTGTCGGCGGCGGTGAGGAGGGCGTCGATGACCTTCAGCCGGATCAGGCTGGTGCGCAAACCGAAACACTTGAGTAAATGGCGGATGCGCTGGTTGCCCTGCTGTTCGGGCGCGTTGCCGAATGCCCGTGCGTCGTTGCCATAGTGGGTATCTGCGGCCTTTGAATGTCCATCCGTGGGCACTTGCGGGTTATACATGCAAAAACTCCTTTTCAGAGCCTGATCAGGAAAAAGATGGTGCTCTTGAGTAATAAGACGAACGAGTGACGCAAATCATGAAACGATGAATGTAGAAAATTTGTCGGTATCAGGTTTGTCACATCCCCTGCGCCGTCGATAGGCAACCTTGTGCGGCTAAATTATTCCCGGCCATGTGCGTTCTTACGGTGGGGTAAACATCCCTCGTGAGGCTGTTCAATTTGACTGTGGAGTCGGCGTGATTATTTCCAAGGGGTTGTCCAGAGTGGGCGCGACAGGGCTGTTACTCGCCTTGAGCCTGGCCGTATCGGCACGCGAGCAAGTGACGCAAACGTCGGCGGATATACGGCGTACCAGTTATGGCGTGCCGCATATTCGCGCCTCTGATGAGCGTGGCCTGGGGGTGGGTATGGGTTACGCCTATGCCCAGGACAACCTGTGCCTGCTGGCCAATGAAGTGGTCACGGTCAATGGCGAGCGCGCCAGGTTTTTCGGGCCGGACCAAGCGACCCTGGAAGAGCGCAACAACCTCGCCAGCGATGTGTTCTTCAACTGGTTGAATACACCCGAGACTGTGGCGGCGTTCTGGAAAGCCCAGACGCCCGAGATGCAACAGCGCATCGAAGGGTACGTGGCCGGCTACAACCGTTATCTCAAGGATAAGGGCGCACCCGCACAGTGCCAGGCCGCGTGGGTACGGCCCTTGGTAGTGCAAGACCTGGTGAAGTTGACCCGCAGGCTATTGGTAGAAGGGGGCATCGGCCAATTCGCCGAAGCCTTGGTCGGGGCAGCACCACCGCAGGCCACCGCGAGTGTGCAGCCCGGTGCCAAAGCCTTTGCCATGGCCGCCGCCAACCAGCAACGCTTCACGCTGGATCGAGGCAGCAATGCCGTTGCCGTGGGCCGTGACCGCTCATTCAATGGCCGTGGCATGCTGCTGGCCAACCCGCATTTCCCGTGGGTGGGCGGCATGCGTTTTTACGAGATGCACCTGACCATCCCGGGCCAGTTGGATGTGATGGGCGCCGCACTGCCAGGGCTGCCCGTGGTGAACATCGGTTTCAACCAGCATGTGGCGTGGACCCACACCGTGGACACGTCCAAACACTTCACCCTGTACCGCCTGACCCTCGACCCCAAGGACGCCACCCGTTACCTGCTGGACGGCAAGTCCATCCCCCTGGATAAAACCGCCGTAACGGTACAGGTCAAGCAAGCCGACGGCAGCCTCAAGGCCGTGACCCACACCGTCTACAGTTCGCAGTTCGGCCCCGTGGTGCAATGGCCGGGCAAGCTCGACTGGGACAACCACTACGCCTTCAGCCTGCGCGACGCCAACCTGGGCAACGACCGGGTGTTGCAACAGTGGTACGCCATGAACCGCGCCGGTAGCCTCAAGGAGCTGCAAACCTCAGTGCATACCCTGCAAGGCATCCCCTGGGTCAACACCCTGGCCGCCGATGACCAGGGCCAAAGCCTGTACATGAACCTGTCGGTAGTGCCCAACGTCAGCGCCGCCAAGCTGGCAAAATGCAGCGACCCACGGGCCGGCCTGCAAATGATCATGCTCGACGGCGCCCACAGCGCCTGCGCGTGGGACATCGACCCGCGCGCGGCCCAGCCGGGTATCTTCCCGGCCGACCAGTTGCCCCAGTTGCAACGCACCGACTACGTGCAACACTCCAACGATTCCGCCTGGATGGCCAACTCCAAGGCGCCGCTAAGTGGCTTTTCGCCGGTGATCAGCCAGGACAACATCGGCCTCGGCCCGCGTGCGCGCTTCGCGCTCCAGCGCCTGCAAACCCTTGAGCAGCAGCCGATCACCGTCACTGATCTGCAAGACATGGTCATGGACAACGAGGTGTACCTGGCGGGCCAAGTCATGCCCGACCTGCTGACGTTCTGCGCCAAACACCTGGGCGCTGACGCCGCTGCGCTACAGCCGCTGTGCACCAGCTTGAAAAACTGGGACCAGCGCGCCAACCTCGACAGCGGCGTCGGCCTGGTGCACTTCATCAACCTGGTGCAGCACCTGCAGCAAATCCCTGACGCCTGGCGCGTGGCCTTCGACCCGGCCCATCCACTGACCACCCCGAGCGGCCTCGCCATTGACCGCGCCCCTGTCGCCAAGGCCCTGCGCGCAGCCATGCTGGCCTCCAGCGCTGAGGTCAGCAAACTGGGGCAGACCCGCTGGGGCGATATCCAAGTCTCCGGCCAAACCCCCATCCACGGCGGCCCGCAAGAGCTGGGTATCTACAACGCCATGCAAACCGTGCCCCGCGCCGACGGCAAACGCGAAGTCGTCAGCGGCACCAGCTACCTGCAAATCGTCAGCTTCGACGACAAAGGCCCCAACGCAGTCGGCGTCCTGGCATTCTCCGAGTCCAGCAACCCGGCGTCCGCCTATTCAAAGGACCAGACCCAAGCCTTCTCCGAGAAAAAACTGCGCCCATTGCCCTTCACCGAGGCCCAGATCAAGGCCGACCCGCACTACCAAATCCATACGGTGAAGGAGTAGGGCAGAGGCGCAACCCCTTGATGCCAAGGCAGAATATTTTTTGAAATCAAGGGGTTGCAGGCCTAGGCAAATGAGTACATAATGGCGCCCATCGAACGCAACGAAGCATTAAAAACTTCAATGTATTCAATGAGTTAGAGTAGAGGCAGGCTTCACGTAGCCCACTCAAGTTTGTATGCGGTGAATGTCAGCAACCAGGGCATTGATCGTTTGAGGCCGAGTAGCAAAATGGTTATGCAGCGGATTGCAAATCCGCCTACGCCGGTTCGATTCCGACCTCGGCCTCCACTCTTGAAAACCCCGTAGATTAGCGTCTACGGGGTTTTTTAATGCCTAAAATGCAGCAATACCGCCACCGCCCTGATTCCGTGAAACTGATCGAAGCAAATGATGTCCGATTGCTATCGGCCAAGGAAGAGGTCCGCCAAGCGCGCATTGGGTCTACGCTCAGTAAAGCCTCAAGCGACCTCCTCATGCCGGTTTAGCCGCGCGCTTATCCTGCCAGCGCAGGATAACGCCCGCACTCATCAAAGCTGACAGAGTGACCCATGAAACAAAAAATTCTTCTTGTAGCCGTGTGTGCTGCACTCATCCAAGGCTGTGCCGCCCCTTCCAAAAGCCATGAAGAATCACCTTCGATGCCAACTACCTCAGCCGCTGTAGCCCAGCCAACCTTATCTGCTTACGATTGGAACCTGGTCTCGGCAACGGATGCATCGGGCAAGCCTCTTGTGGCGATGAACAAAGGCATCGAGCGCAAGTTGCGCGTTGCCTTCGGTGACAAGAACCTGAGCATCAGCGGTGGCTGCAATCGTCAGTTCGGCGGCTTTCACTATCAGGACGGGGTTCTGAAGGTTCAGCCACTGGCCTCTACGCTGATGGCCTGTGACAAGAGCCTGATGGACCTTGATGCCCAGGTAGGGCGGCTGTTCAAGGGCGATCTGCGCGCTGTGATCACCGGCGATAACGTGGCGCCGATGCTGCAACTGACGACAACGGATGGCTCGGTGCTCAAGCTGCAAGGCGAGGCCACCCCGCAGACCCGCTACGGTAGCGAGGGTGAGGTCAAGTTTCTGGAGGTGGCGGCCAAGACGGTCAAGTGCAGCCATCCTTTGATTCCAGATTATCAGTGCCTGCAAGTGCGCGAGCGTCGCTATGACGACGCGGGCCTGCAACTGGCGACCCAAGACACCTGGCATCCGCTTTACCAGCCTATCGAAGGCTTTGTGCATCATGACGGCGTGCGCACTGTGCTGCGGGTCAAGCAGTACGAATGGAAGAATCCGCCAGCGGATGCGCCTTCGACGGTCTATGTGTTGGATATGGTGGTCGAGCAGGACGCTTCTGGCAGCAAGTAAGCGAACACAAACCCCGTAGATCAGCGTCTACGGGGTTTTTTATTGCCTGTGATTTAGACGTGTTTTCGACGAGTGACATGTCTAGATCAAGGGTTCTGGGTCGATCAGGGGTTGTCACGTGCGGATTTGCCGACTACCCTGAAAATGTTTGAATTATTACAAACAATTTCGGTGTGGCTGTTTTTTAGGTCATACGGCTTCAGGACGAGGAACGAAAAATGTTTTCACATGAAGGTACTGCACTAGAGCTGTTGGTCTTGGTTTTTGGCGTCACTGGGTTATCGTTGATCGCCTGGTTTATTCACCATCAATACGAGCTCAAGTCACGTAAGCATGTAAAAAAACAACATGTTTCTGGCCAGCAGCGTGAAGCTCAGAGCCGCTAACCGTCCCTTCACCCGTGCCAGCCTTTACGGCTGGCTTCAGCATCCGCTTTTCAATGAACTGCAAGGTTTTCCCGAGCCCACTGCTCAGCAGTGGTGACAGGAATCGATTGTTGCTCGTTGAACGTGGCCGCCTTAGGCCAGGCCACACCTTTGCCTTGTGCGAATACAGCACGGTACTTCTTGATGTGGTGCGTGGGGTCTTTTTCCAGTGCCTGCATGAGATAGTCAACCGTCCACACGTTGCGTTTGAACGGGCGATCCAGAACGCGTTCCAGCATGCTCGCAACCTGCCCATACGTGACGGTGTCGCCGGCGAGATAGACAATCTGATTGCGCATGCGCGGTTCGAAGAACACGATTTGCGCTGTCAGCGTACCGATGTCGTCCGGTGTCGTGATCGTCACGCTGTTCTCGAGGCTGCCCAGGGCGTTCACTGTGTTGTTGTCGAAGTCGACAACCTCGAACACCGGCTCGAACAGGAAGCTGGTGAACATGCCTGTCGAGATGATGACCCATTCAGTGTTGTCCTGGGCGCGCAGCAACTCACGCACATCCAGTTGGGCATCGAACAGATCCTGGGGGCTGCCCCGGCCAATCACTTCGAAATCCACGCCAAACTGCCAGGGGAAGTAGCGCTTCACGCCGGATTTGAGCGCGGCGGTCGCCAGCTTCATCGGGGTTTCTCGGCCCGCGACCATGCCCGCGCAGCCGATCACGGTATCGAAGCGTGCGAAGACCTTGGCAAGTTGATCGATTGAGTCGTTCACCAGATCTGCGGCGACCATCTGGATGCCCAGACTGCGCAGCTCATCGATGTCTGCCTTTTTCTCGGGCGCTTGAGTGTTGATGGTCGATTCCCTGAGTAATACGCTGATGGTGGAGCCGGGTGCGCGTTTGGCCTCACGCGCCAGGTTGCGCAAAACCGGCAGGCCGAGTTCGCCGGCACCTAGAACGAGGATCGATTGAGGGGGAAGTGGGGTCATTTCTGGCATGATTTCTCCGCAGACCTGTTGGCGATAAGATGAGCCCATGCTGGCACGATTCGGCAGCGCTCATAAGAAGGCACACGTGTGATACCAGGGGTAGAAATGACCGATCAGGAAACGCTCAGCCAGGCAGAAGTTATCTGCCAGTCGCTCAGGGAGGAGGACGATGGCGTCAGGCGTGAAGTCCTTGCTCACGCTGGTAGCCGCTGGGCATTGGGCATCCTGCATGCCCTGGGTGTGTACGGTGCAATGCGTCATGCCGAGATAAAACGACAGATGACGGGTGTGACTCAGCGCATGTTGACCAAGACGCTTCGTACCATGGAGCGCGATGGTTTGTTGGTTCGGCGCGAGTTCGGTGAAATTCCGCCACGCGTCGAGTACGAGCTGACGCCCCTGGGCCGAGAGCTTTTGATTCGCATGTCGCCTATCTGGACCTGGGTGGTGGAAAACGTGGAGGACTTTCGCAAGGCTCGGCGTATTTTCGACAGTCAGGAGGGCAAAAAACCGGCATGGCAGGTTCCCACACCGGTTCCCGATGCGCCTCGGTAAGCGCTACTTCTCGATGAAGGCTTTGCAAGTGTACGCCTCGATCCATCCCTAGCTGTACGGGGCGCAGCGCGCCATAACCCCCTACTGTCGCAGGCACATCACCACCGCTTGGATGCCGCGCCATGATCATGTCTACCAGCCTGTTATCAGCTTTCGTGCTGTTCGCGTTTGTCTCTTCGATCACCCCTGGGCCCAACAACACCATGTTGCTGGCCTCAGGCGTGAATTTCGGCTTTCGCCGTTCGATGCCCCATGCACTGGGGATCAGTATCGGCTTCATGCTCTTGGTGATCTGTGTGGGGCTGGGCTTGGGCGAGGTGTTCAAGCTGTTCCCATGGGCCTATACGCTGTTGCGGTATGTCGGCGCCGCGTATTTGTTGTACCTGGCGTGGAAGATTGCCAATGCGGGCGGCATGTCTGATAACCCGGATGAACATGGCAAGCCGATGACCTTCCTCGGTGCGGCGGCCTTCCAGTGGGTCAACCCCAAGGCGTGGATCATGGCGCTGGGGGCGATCACCACGTACACGCCGGCCGAGGGTTATGTCACCAATGTGCTGGTGATCGCCCTGGTGTTTGCGGTGGTCAATTTGCCGAGCGTGTGCGTATGGGTGGGGTGTGGCAGCGGCTTGCGCAACTTGCTGCGTGAGCCGCGCTGGTTGCGGATGTTCAACTGGTCCATGGCCGGGCTGTTGGTGCTGTCGCTGTATCCGATGCTGTTTGTGGGCTGAGTCGGGCGTAGGTAACCACGATGCGAAGCGAGCCGCTCTTGCTCTTGATCTTGACCTGCTTTTGATCTGAAGCGCCCCGTTAAACCCCGCTGGCCGGAATTCGACAGGGATTTGGGGGGTAAACCGGCAGGGATGCCGGTTTAGCCGCCCCGCGCCATGGATGGCGCGTGGCGGCGGCCCCCCAAATCACTGGCGGATTACGGGCACACCGAGCCTGGGCGAGGTGCCGAGGGGTGGGGCAAGAGCGCTTTGGTTACTTTCGCGCTTTTCGAAAGTGACCCGCCGTCAGGCGGAACCCTAAGTGGCCGTTACCTCAGCAATGGATATGTACACAATCCAACTGTATTGACCGCCAGGCCGCCTTCGCGAGCAAGCCCGCTCCCACAGTTGGATTGTGGGGTGTCAGGTAGAGAAGTGTCGGCTGATAGGCCGCCATCGCAGGCAAGCCAGCTCCCACAGTTGGATTGCAGGGTGTCATGGAGATAGGCGTCGGCTGTCAGGCCGTCACGGTAGCAAGCTCCCTCGCCACACTAATGCGGACTTAGACCGGCGAGATGGTCGCCAACATGCCGATGCCAATAGTCAACACCAAAAAGCCAAACAGGAAAATTGCCATCTTGGTCATAAGGCCTCCGAGGGGAAGGGGACGACAGGAGTGTCGGGATGGGGCTATTGTCCGCCTCAAGCGGTTTTCAATACAGGCGCAGATCGAAAAGAAAAAACCGTATCAGATCACCGCGCAGCGCCTGGGCCGTGGCTTTTCAAGCGAACAGTTTTTATCAAGATCAGTGCAATGGCCGCTGCCAGCCTCGAGCGTCACCTGAGACAGGCACCGCATTTGCCCCTAAGATAGCGCCCACTGCACAACAATAAGCGTGGGCCGACCCTCGATGGAAAGACGCCAGTTCAGCGGTGGCATGCAAGGCAAGAACCTGCGCTACCTCAGTGATAATCCCCAGCAATCGACCTCGGTCACCCGTGTCGGTTTTTTGCTGCTCGAACACTTCTCCTTGCCGGCCTTTACCCAGACCCTCGACACGCTGGTGACCGCCAACCTGTTGCGCCCCGATCTGTTCGCTACGCGCACCTTCGGCTGGGGTGAGGGCGAAGTGATCAGCGACCTGGGCCTGGTCATTCGCCCGGATGCGAACCTGATGCTGGCGAGCTTGCAGGACTTGGACCTGTTGGTGATCTGCGGTGGTTTTCGCACCGAACTTAAGGCCAGCGAGCCATTTATCCAATGGCTGCGCAGTGCGGGTGAAGCGGGCGTGCGCCTCGCCGGTTTGTGGAACGGCTCGTGGTTCCTCGGGCGTGCGGGGCTGCTGCAGGGTTACCGCTGTGCCATCCACCCCGAACATCGCCCGGCGCTGGCCGAAGTGTCCAAGGCGGCGCAGGTCACCAGCGAACCCTACGTGATCGACCGCGACCGCCTCACCGCGTCCAGCCCCTCGGGGGCTTTCCATATGGCCTTGGACTGGATCAAGAGCCTGCATGGCAAAGCCTTGGTCGAAGGCATCGAAGATATCCTGGCGTTCGAAGAGTCGCGCTACCGCCGTATCAAACCCACTGAAAATATGTGTGTCAGCGCGCCGTTGCGCGAGGTAGTGAAGCTGATGGACGCCAACCTCGAAGAACCCCTGGAACTCGATCAACTCGCCGTCTACGCCGGCCGTTCCCGCCGCCAGTTGGAGCGCCTGTTCAAAGAACAACTGGGTACCACGCCGCAGCGCTACTACATGGAACTGCGCGTCACTGAGGCGCGACGCCTGTTGCAGCACACCGAGTTATCCCAAGTGGATGTGCTGGTGGCGTGCGGGTTTGTCTCGCCGAGCCATTTCAGCAAATGCTACAGCGCGTATTTCGGCTATCGCCCCTCCAAGGAGAAGCGGTTGGTCAAGTAGCCTGGCGGGTGTAGAAAGATTTTCACAAGGAGTGGCAATGGACATCACGCTTTTGGATCGTTATCGCGGCAGCCTACTTGGGCTGGCGTGTGGCGATGCTGTAGGGACGACGGTTGAATTCATGCCCCGCGGCAGCTTTTCTCCGGTGACGGATATGCTAGGCGGCGGACCGTTTAGCCTCAAGCCTGGCCAATGGACTGACGATACGTCCATGGCACTGTGTCTGGCCGAAAGCCTGTTGCGCAAAGGCGGTTTTGACGCGATGGACCAGATGGGACGTTATCTGAATTGGTGGAAATGGGGTTACTTGAGTTCTACCGGAGAGTGCTTTGATATCGGCATGACGGTTCGCGAAGCGCTGGAGCAATTTCAGCAAAGTGGCAACGCTTTTGCGGGCTCAACGCATCCGTATTCGGCCGGCAATGGTTCAATGATGCGTCTCGCACCTGTCGTGTTGTTTTACTTTCCAGATAGGGCGGACATCCACCTGTTTGCCGAGCAAAGCTCGCGAACTACGCATGCCGCGCATGAGGCTATCGAGTGCTGCCTGCTGCTGGCCGAGGCTATCAGCAATGCCCTGAGCGGCGTGCCAAAGAAACAGGTGCTGAGTTTTTCCCACACCGCGCTGTCGGCTCCTAAGGTCAAGGCTATCGCCTCTGGCGACTATCGCGATAAAACCTCTGCTCAAATCGTTGGCTCAGGTTATGCGGTGGCTTCGCTGGAGGCCGCATTCTGGTGTTTCGATCAGACCTCCAACTTTGCTGAAGCGATACTGGCCGCCGCCAACCTTGGGGATGACGCAGACACTACTGCCGCAATCGTTGGGCAACTGGCGGGGGCGTATTACGGCGTCCAGGCTATCCCTGTCGGTTGGTTGAACAAGCTATGGATGCGCGATGAAATCCAAGAAACGGCTGATGCGTTATTCAGCACTTCGCGCCTACCACAGTAAGGTTCAGAAACGATCCAGCCGATAAGGCTGTAGTTCTGGCACCTGCTCACCCGCAGCAAGCTGCCCAACCCGCTCGGCCGTCACCGCCGCTTGTGTCAGCCCCAGGTGCTGGTGACCAAATGCAAGCAGCACTTTGCCGTCGCACACCCGGTCAATGATCGGCAGCGAGTCGGGCAGGGAAGGGCGAAACCCCATCCAGGGCGTGGCTTCGCTGTCGCTCAAGTCGTGTTGGAACAGCCCTTTGCTCAACCGGTGTAACTGCCAGGCCCGTTGCATATTGGCCGGGCGGTCGAGGCCGGCGAATTCGACCGTGCCGGCCAGGCGCAGGCCACCGGTCATGGGCGTCATGATGAATTTTCTCTCCAGCGAAGTGACCGCGAAGGGCAGTCGTTGTTGTTCGTGGGGCAGCATCAGGTGGTAACCACGTTCGGTGTCCAATGGGACCTGTTTGCCGGTGAGAGCTGCGGTGAGTTTGGCCGAGTGGGCGCCGCAGGCAATCAGCACTTGCTGCGCTGTCAGTACGCCTTGGTCGGTCATCAGGGAAACGCCACTACCCTCCAGGCGTCCGTCCAGAACGCGCTGCTGAAGAAATTGCACCCCCTCAGCCTTGGCCGCGTTCACCAGTTCGCCAACCACCGTGTACGGGTCCAGAAAGTGTCCGGTAGCGGGGAAGAACAACCCGCCTTGTATGGCGTCGCTCAGTTGCGGCGCAGCCTTGCGCACCGCATCGCCGCTCCAGAAGTCCACTTCGACGCCTTGCTGGGTCATGCGGTGCTGCAATGCATCCAGCGCTGCGCGGGATTCGGCGCGCTCAAACACCAATAGCGAACCTTCTTGACGCAGCAATTGCGTTTGACCCATCGATTGCAGCAAGCGTTGCCACGCGCCCAGGCTGCCTTCGTTCAGCGCGCGAAGGCCTGCCACGGTGCGCTGGTAACGCGCTGGCCGCAGGTTCAGCAGCAGGCGTATAAACCAGGGCAGGGCGCGGGGCAGATAGGTCCAGTCCAGGCGCAGCGGGCCCATGGGGTCCAGCAGCATGGCGGGCAAGCGCTTGAGGATCGACAGGTCGGCGATGGGAAACACCTGTTCCGTCGCCAGGTGGCCGGCGTTGCCGTAGGAGGCGCCCATGCCGGGTGCTTGCGGGTCGAGCACAACGACTCGCCGGCCTTGGCGCGCCAACTGCAAGGCGCAGGCGACGCCGATAATGCCGGCGCCGACTACTACGATGTCTGCTTGCTTGGGATCGGCCATGATTATGCTTCTCGCTGGCCGTCGAGCAGGCGCCGCAGCTGCAGCGGGTTGTCGTGATGCAGGGCGGTGGGCTGCAACGCGTCCGGGAAGTCCTGGTAACACACCGGGCGCAGGAACCGCAGAATTGCCGCCGTGCCCACCGATGTGCTGCGCGCATCCGAAGTCGCTGGGAAGGGCCCGCCATGCACCATGGCGTCGCACACTTCTACGCCGGTCGGCCAGCCGTTCACCAGCAGGCGCCCAGCCTTGCGCTCCAGCACCGGCAGCAATGCCCGCGCCTGTGGCAGGTCGTGGTCATCCATGTGCAGGGTGGCGGTGAGTTGACCTTCCAGGTGCTCGGACACCTGGCGCATTTGCTCGACATCACGACACTGCACCACCAGCGAGGCGGCGCCGAATACTTCGGCTTGCAGGTGTTCATTGTCCAGGAACGCCTCGGCCTGGGTCACGAACAGATGGGCCTGGCCCTGGTTCGGCCCGGTCGCTGGCAAGCCCTTGGCAGCGATGTGAGCGTGCTGGGCCAGGGTCTTCAGGCCGGTTTCGTAAGCGCTGAAGATGCCCGGTGTGAGCATGGTCTGGGACGGGCAACGCGAGAGCCGCTCACTGGCAGACTGAATAAAACGGTCCAGAGCGGCGCCTTGCAGGGCAATCATCAGGCCAGGGTTGGTACAGAACTGGCCGGCGCCTTGGGTCAGCGACGCGACGAACCCTTCGGTCAAGGCTTCGCTCCGAGCTTCAAGCGCAGCAGGAAACAGGTACACCGGGTTGATCGAGCTCATTTCCGCATACACCGGGATCGGCTCCGGGCGTGCCTGCGCCGCTTGGCACAGGGCAATACCGCCACTGCGTGACCCCGTGAAGCCCACAGCCTTGATGCGCGGGTGGCGCACCAATGCGATACCCATCTCGTTACCCGCACCATAGAGCAGTGAAAACACACCCTCCGGCAAGCCACAATCTTTCACCGCCTGGGCGACGGCGCGGCCCACCAGTTCGCTGGTGCCGGGGTGCGCGTTATGCGCCTTGACGATCACCGGGCAACCGGCGGCAAGGGCCGATGCGGTATCGCCGCCCGCCACGGAGAAGGCCAGGGGGAAGTTGCTGGCACCGAACACGGCTACCGGGCCCAGGGCGATATGGCGCTGGCGCAGGTCGGCACGGGGCAGGGGTTGGCGCTGGGGTTGTGCGGTATCGACGCGCACGTCGAGCCATTCGCCCAGGCGCACGGTGCGGGCAAAAGCGCGCAGTTGCCCGCAGGTACGGCCGCGTTCACCTTCAATGCGTGCGCGAGGCAAGCCGGTTTCGGCGCAGGCGCGTTCGATCAACTCATCGCCCAGGGCTTCGATGTGGGTGGCGATGGTTTCAAGCAACGTGGCGCGATCTGCCAAGGTGGTTTCGCGGTAAGCGTCGAACGCGGCCCACGCCAGTGCGCAGGCCTGGTCGACGTGCTGCTCATCCCCGCCGGCATAGGCGGGTTCCAGTGGGGTGTTGGTGGCGGGGTTGATCGCTCGGATCGCATCGCAATGGCCGCAAATGGATTGCTGACCGATCAGCATCTTGCCTGTCAGAGTCATGGGGACATCCTGGAAAACAAAAGAGGTGTTGTAGGAGCGAGCTTTTGTGGCGAGCAAGCTTGCTTGCGCTGGGGTGCGAAGCGCCCCCAATAAAAGCCGGAGACTGCTGCGCAGTCAGCGGGAGCAAGCTCCCTCGCCACAGCAAGCTCGCTCCTACACAAAATCAAGCGACGTTCTGTTCGGCGGACCAGTTGGCATACCACTGGCGGAACAGCGCGTACTGCTGCTCGGCATACCGGCGCTGGGCAGCGCTGAGCCCGTCGGTTTCGTTGAAGTGCAGGGCGTAACCCAGGTCGCCGTTGAGCACCATCAAATGCTTGTAATACAGCACCAGGTCGCAGCCCTCGTCGAACGACGACAACACCGCCAGCGCAGCTTCCAGCTCACGGGCCTGGCGACGCGCCTTGGCATCGCCCTTGGCGGCTTTTTTGCTCAGCGCCACCAGTTGCAGCACCTCGCGCGGCAGTGCATTGCCGATGCCGGTAATGGCGCCGGTGGCGTTGCAGTTGACGAAGCCGTGTACCACCTGGGTGTCGACGCCGACCATCAGGGTCACATCGTCATCCTGGGAGGTGATGTTTTCGGCGGCGTAGCGCAGGTCGGCGGCGCCGCCGAACTCCTTGAAGCCGATTAGGTTCGGGTGCTCGCGGCGCAGTTCGAAGAACAAATCAGCGCGGGTGGCGAAACCGTAGTAGGGGCTGTTGTAGATCACCGCCGGCAGGTTGGGGGCGGCGTTGAGGATTGCTGCAAAGTGGGCCTTTTGCGCAGTGACCGAAGCCCCTCGGGACAGCACGCGGGGAATCACCATCAAGCCATCGGCGCCGACGTTGGCGGCATGGGCTGCGTGAGATACGGCTTCACGGCTGTTCACCGCACCGGTGCCGACGATGGTCGGCACACCCGCAGCCACCAGGCGCGCCACGCCTTCCTGGCGCTGGGCCTCGGTGAGCAGCGGCCAGTCGCCCATGGAACCGCAATACACCACGGCGCTCATGCCGATGTCGATTAGCTCGCGCCCCTTGGCGACCAGTGCGTCGAAGTTCGGTTGGCGCTCGGCGGTGCAAGGGGTCATCAGGGCGGGCATGCAGCCGGTGAAGATGTTGTCGCTCATGGTGCTAACTCCGGTTTCAGTGGAATGAATAATGGGCTCAGATGCCCCAGGCAAACGGGTCTTGTTCGTCGATCAGCAAGGTGCTTTCGGCGGTCATGTAGGCGCGGCCGGTGATGAATGGGCGTACGCGTTCGCCGTCCCATTCATAGCGGCCCAGGAACTGGCTGCCGGTGATGCTGGCTTGTACCCAGGGTGCTCCTGCGGCCAGTTTTGCGTCGGCGGCCAGGCAGGCGAGCTTGGCGCTGGTGCCGGTGCCGCAGGGGGAGCGGTCATAGGCTTTGCCGGGGCACATTACGAAGTTGCGGCTGTCGGCGTGGGCGTCGTCTGCGAACAGTTCGATATGGTCGATCAGCGCACCGTCTGCGCCACGGATGCCTTGGGCTTCGAGGGCTTTGAGCATGGCCCAGGTGTAGTCGGTCAGGGCCTCCACGTTATCCATCTGCAACTCATGGCCGTGGTCCGACACCAGGAAGAACCAGTTGCCGCCCCAGGCGATGTCGCCCAGCACCACGCCGTGCCCAGGCACTTCAACCGGCACCTGCTTGCGGTAGCGGTAAGCGGGCACATTGCGCAGGGTCACGCTGCCGTCCTCGTGCAAGGTGGCCGCGACCGGGCCGACCGGCGTGTCAAGGCTGTGCACGCCCGGTTGGATCAGCCCCAGGTGGTGCAGCGAGGCAACCAGGCCGATGGTGCCGTGGCCGCACATGCCGAGGTAGCCGGCGTTGTTGAAGAAGATCACCCCGCAGGTCGCCCCCGGCGTGACTGGCGCGCAGTACAGCGCGCCCACCAGCACATCGTTGCCCCGTGGCTCCAGCAGGCAGGCGCGGCGCCATTGATCGTGGTGGGTGCGCAGGTGTTCCAGTTGGTCGGCGATCGTGTCGCCAACCAGCGCGGGGAAACCGCTCATGACCAGGCGTGTAGGTTCACCGCCGGTGTGTGAGTCAATCACGTGCAGCCGTTTCATAAGGCGCTCCATCAGTAGGTAGTCGGGGACAGTGGGGCGCTGTAGTGCGCATCGCTGACGGCCTCGCTTTCGTCCTCTTCCTGCTCCAGGCGTACCAAGCGGGCGGGTACGCCGGTGGCGGCGCCCCAGTAGTAAATGCCCAGGGCGCAGGCCGCCACTACCAGGGTGTCAAACGGGTGGCTGATCACACCGATACCGCCAAAGCTGCCGAGTTTGGAGAGCAGGATGGTCACGGCGTAGAAGCCGATCAGCCAGGCCGAGGAGCGCACCTGTTGCTTGAGGTTCAGGTGCGCGGTCGGTACCCAGCGTGCGCACAGCAGGTACACAACAAACATGAGGATTTGCAGGCCCAGCAGCCAGGACACGGTGTTCCAGCCCGACCAGTACACGATCAACGCAGCGATGATGAATGACAGCGGGCCCAACACCGCCATGCCCTTGACCCGAAACGGGCGCGCCATGTCGGGTGCATTGCGGCGCAGGGCGGCGACTGTCACCGGGGCCACGGCATAACTGAGGATCAGGGCGGCGGACACCACGTTTATCAGCGCTTCCCAGGACGGGAACGGCAAGGTCCAGAACACCGACAGGCCAAAGGTCAGCCACAGCGCCGGGCGCGGGATGCCGGACTTCTCATCGATGCGCGTGAAGATCTTGAAAAAGGTGCCGGTCTGCGCCCAGCCATACACCACGCGCGGGGTGGCGTTCATGTAGATGTTGCCGCAGCCGCTGGGGGAGATCACTGCATCGGCCACCACCAGGTAGGCCAGCCAGCCCACGCCCAGTGCCAGGGCGATATCGCGATAGGGCAGGGCCAGTTCCTTGCTGATGCCGGCCCAGCCATTGGCGAGCATTTCGGTAGGCACGCCGCCGAGGAACGCGGTTTGCAGCAGCACATAGATGGCCGTAGACAACAATACCGAGAGGATCAAGGCGATGGGGATGGTGCGCTGTGGGTTTTTCACTTCGCTGGCCACCGAAATGATCGGCGTCAGGCCCAGGTAGGCAAAGATCACCCCGCCTGCCGACACGGCCATCTCGATGCCCGACAAGCCGAACGGTGCAAAGCCATGTACCTGGAAGTTCTCCGGCTTAAAGAAGGTGAACAGCACGCCGATCACCAGCAACGGCACGATGAACTTGAATACGCTCACCAGGTTATTGGCGATGGCAAAGGTCTTCACGCTGCGGTAATTGAGCACAAAGAACAGGCACAGCAAGGCAAACTGCACCAGCCAGCCCAAGGTGGTGGGGTCGCTGGAGCCGGCCTTGGTCAGCTGGGGAAACCAGGCTGCCGCATATTGGCGCGAGGCGACCACTTCAATCGCCACCAGGCTGGAAAACGCGATCAGCGTGATAAAGCCCATCAGGTAGCCCAGCAGCGGGCCATGGGAGTACACCGGGTAGCGCACCACGCCGCCAGCGCGGGGCAGGGCGGCGCCCAGTTCGCAGTAGACAATGCCCAGCAACAGCACGGCGAAACCGCCTAGCAACCAGGAAAAAATCCCCGCCGGGCCTGCGATGGCAGACACGTGACTGGCGGCGAACAACCAACCCGAACCGAAGATGGCTCCCAACCCGATAAAGGTGAGGTCCATCAGTGACAGCTGTTTCTTGAACTTGCCTTGGCCTGACATAGCGGCGCCTTCTTGTGAGTTATTGGATAGGCATGCAGTGGCGCTATCCTGAACCCATCAGGCAGGCTGACGATTGATGTTTTGCGCAGGGATGGATGACGAATTCAGCACAATTTGCCGCGCTCGACAGCGCTCGCTCCATGCCTCAATCTGCTGGCTGTCGACGAATAAAGGGGCTGAGAAAGTCATGTTGCAAAGCGCGTTCGCGAGCCTTTTCCAGGGCAGCCGCCCCCACAGCATCGAGCAGCTATTAAGCGGGGTAGAGCAGTTGCTGCCGATGCTTGATGTACTGCCCAATGCTGCGATTTTCATCAAGGACATCGACGCTCGCTACGTGCTCGCCAACCGCACCCTGGTGCAACGCTGCGGCCTCAAACAACTGCAACCGCTGCTGGGCAAGACCAGCGCCGAAGTGTTTCCCGCACAATTGGGCCCCGGCTATACCGAACAGGACCGGCGCGTGCTGAAGCAAGGCCTGGTACTGGAGGATCAACTCGAACTGCACCTCTACGGCACCCGCGAACCGGGCTGGTGCCTGACCCACAAGTGGCCGCTGTACAACCAGCTCGGTGCGATCATCGGCCTGGCCGGGATCTCGGTAGACCTGCAATCAGCCAGTGAAACCCACCCGGCCTATCAGCGCCTGGCGGCGGTGGACGAACACATCCGCAGCCATTTCAACCGACGTGTCACCCTGGGGGAATTGACCCGCATCGCCGGGATTTCCGTGGCGCAACTGGAGCGCTACTGCAAGCGCGTCTTTCACCTCACCCCGCGGCAAATGATCCAGAAAGTCCGGCTGGAACATGCCCGGCGGTTGTTGCATACCGAGCTGCCGATTACCGAGGTGGCGCTGCAATGCGGGTACACCGATCACAGCGCGTTTACCCGGCAGTTCAAATCTTCAACCGGGTTTACCCCGAGGCAGTATCGGCAAGCGACGCAAGGCGGCAGGCCAGATGAAAATCTAATGTGGGAGGGGGCTTGCCCCCGATAGCAGTGTGTCAGTCAGGATATTTTTATCTGATCCACCGCCATCGGGGGCAAGCCCCCTCCCACATTTGGATGAAGCCAAGTCGATGCAACGAATGCCGCCCACGCCCCTCATATGCTTACATCGACCCTTTTCACCACGACAGGTACCGAGCTTATGACCGCGGCGAACAACGATCATGTGAACTGGCTGGTGCAACAGTCCATGCTTCACGCAGCACGGCAGCGGGCCAAGCTCTATTCGGGGCAAGGCCGCCTGTGGCAGCAGCCCTATGCACAGACGCGGCCGCGTGACGCTTCAGCCTTGTCGTCGGTGTGGTTCACTGCCTACCCCGCGTCGATTGTCACCCGCGAAGGCGGCACCGTGCTGGAGGCGCTGGGGGACGAAACCCTGTGGCATACCCTGTCCAAGATCGGCATCCAGGGCATTCACAACGGCCCGCTGAAGAAGTCCGGTGGCTTGTCTGGCACCGAGCACACCCCGACCATCGACGGCAATTTCGACCGCATCAGCTTCGACATCGACCCGCAACTGGGCACCGAGGCACAATTGCAGGCCTTGACGCGCATGGCTGCCGCGCACAATGCGGTGATCATCGACGATGTGATCCCGTCGCACACCGGCAAGGGCGCGGACTTTCGCCTCGCAGAAATGGCCTATGAGGACTATCCCGGCCTGTACCACATGGTCGAAATACGCGAGGAAGACTGGCCGTTGCTGCCCGACGTGACTGCCGGACGCGATGCACACAACCTTAGCCCCTCCCAGGTAGACGCACTGCGCGACAAGCACTACATCGTCGGCCAATTGCAGCGGGTGATTTTCTTCGAGCCCGGCGTCAAAGAAACCGACTGGAGCGCCACCCCGGTGGTGCTCGGCGTGGATGGCAAGCCGCGGCGCTGGGTGTACCTGCATTACTTCAAGGAAGGCCAGCCCTCGCTCAACTGGCTCGACCCTTCGTTTGCTGCGCAGCAGATGATCATCGGTGATGCGCTGCACGCCATTGATGTGATGGGCGCGAAAATCCTGCGCCTGGACGCCAACGGCTTTCTCGGCGTGGAGCGCAAGCTCGATGGCACGGCCTGGTCCGAAAGCCATCCGCTGTCGATCACCGGCAATCAGTTGCTCGGCGGCGCCATTCGCAAGGCGGGCGGTTTCAGTTTCCAGGAGCTCAACCTCACCGTGGACGACATCGCGTCGATGTCCCACGGTGGCGCTGACCTGTCTTATGACTTCATCACCCGGCCGGCCTACCAGCATGCATTGCTGATGGGCGACACCGAGTTCCTGCGTCTGATGCTGCGTCAGATGCACAGCCTCGGCATCGACCCCGGCTCGCTGATTCACGCGCTACAGAACCACGATGAACTGACCCTGGAGCTGGTGCACTTCTGGACGCTGCACGCCCATGACAGCTTCCTGTTCCAGGGCCAGACCTTCCCCGGCAACATCCTGCGCGAGCATATCCGCGAACAGATGTACGAACGCCTGACCGGTGAGCATGCGCCGTACAACCTCAAGTTCGTCACCAACGGCGTGTCCTGCACCACCGCCAGCATCATCACCGCAGCCCTGGGTATTCGTGACCTGGAGGCGATCACCCCGGCGGATATCCAGCAGATTCGCCAGATCCACTTGCTGCTGGTGATGTACAACGCCATGCAACCTGGGGTGTTTGCCTTGTCCGGCTGGGACCTGGTGGGCGCGCTGCCGTTGGCGGCCGAAGAAGTGGCGCACCTGATGGCCGATGGCGACACTCGCTGGATCCACCGTGGCGCCTATGATCTGGTAGACCTGAACCCCGAGGCCGAGCTGTCGGCCGGGCAGATGCCGCGCTCCAAAAGCCTGTATGGCAGCCTGAACAGCCAACTGCAGGACCCGGAGTCATTCGCCTCCCAACTGCAAAAAATCCTCGCCGTGCGCCGCGCCTACGACATCGCCGCCAGCCGCCAGATCCTGGTGCCGGACGTCGAGCACCCAGGCTTGCTGATCATGGTTCACGAACTACCGGCGGGTAAGGGCACGCAAATCACCGCGCTGAACTTTGGCGCCACGCCGATCACCGAAACCCTGCACCTGCCCAACATCGCACCGGGCCCGGTGGTGGATATCATCAATGAGCGGGTGGAAGGCGATTTGACCGAGGAGGGCGCGTTCACGATCACGCTGGACGCCTATGAAGGGCTGGCGTTGCGGGTGGTGAGCAGCACGCCGATGTAAAGGCGACGAAACGGCAACTGTGGCGAGGGAGCTTGCTCCCGTTGGACTGCGTAGCAGTCCCAGCCTCTTTGAACAAAAGAGCGGGGCGGCTTCGCGCCCCAACGGGAGCAAGCTCCCTCGCCACAGGTCAGTGTTTGTTGGCTAACAGCGCCGTGCCACGCGATCAGTGGTGCTTGTTCTTGTGCTTATGCTTGTTGCCTTTGTGCTTGCCGCCACCCGAACGATGACCGCTCTCGTCATCCGCCAGGTTGTTACCCAGCGCGCCACCGGCTGCGCCACCCACGCCGGCGCCGATGGTCGAGCCGGTGGTGCCGCCCAGGCGATTGCCAATCAGCGAACCGCCTGCCGAGCCCAAACCGCCGCCAATCGCCGCTTCGGTCTTGTTGCCCTTCTGCGCACCCACTGCACTCCCGGCTGCGCCCCCCACGCCGGCGCCGATCGCCGCACCGGTCGAGCCACCGAGCTGCTGGCCCACCACATTGCCCAACGCGCCGCCGACACCGCCTCCCAACGCGGCCGTACCATCTCCAGCGGCCAGGGCCCCCTGGGAGATCAGGATGCCCAATGCCAGGGCCGGGAATGTCATTTTCATTTTTTTGTACCTCAAGGGCTGTCTCAGGCGCTCACGGGGTAAAGCACGCCTGGCATTTTGATTAGAGCACACGCCATAACACTTGGGCTTGGGTGATCGCCCCTTGCACAAGAAAATTTTTTTCGGCCCTCTTGAATTCCTTTTGCGCGTCCATAAATTTTTGATCACGCGATGCCGAATCCGGGTCGCGTACTAAATCACTTGGAGAAACTCAGGAGATTTTAAAATGGCTACTACCCTGTCGTTGGCCCCACTGTTCCGTCAATCGGTGGGCTTTGATCGCTTCAATGACCTGTTCGAGTCGGCGCTGCGCAGCGAGGCTCCGAATTCCTATCCACCTCACAACGTGGAAAAGCACGGTGACGACGCGTACCGCATTGTCATCGCCGTCGCTGGCCTGACCGAGGAGGATCTGGATATCCAGGTCGAGAGGGGTGTATTGACGGTTTCCGGCGGAAAACGCGAAACCGACGATAAGGTCGCTTACCTGCACCAGGGCATTGCCCAACGTGCGTTCCGGTTGTCGTTCCGCTTGGCCGACCATATCGAAGTACGTGGCGCATCCCTGACCAACGGTTTGCTCAACATCGACCTGCTGCGTGAAGTGCCTGAAGAGGCCAAGCCAAAACGCATCATGATTGGTGGTGAGGCCAAACCCGAGCTGCGTCAGGTCAGCTTGCAGTAAAACAATCGGCGGTAAAAAGGCGCTCTGCGGAGCGCCTTTTTTGTGCGCGTTGTAAGCGCAGGCCGGCTAAGCCTGGGTATTGGGTGCAAACAACTGCCTGGCCTCGGCAAAACACTTCTCTGCAATGACCGAGCGCGGTTCGGTCTTGCGCATCACCATGCCCAGGGGCGTGCGGTTGCATTGTTCCATTTTTGAGATGGAGCGGCCCGTTTCAGCCACTACCTAACCCTGAACGCGATGATTAAGGTGGCTCCACTGTTTTTTGGGTGGTCCAACGTCTACACCCAGGCCATGCCGCACTATCAGCTTCTCATCGAGAGCTACATCAAGGCTCAGGAAGTGGCAAACAACCACGAAGTACTAGACTCACAGCGCATGTAAATACGCTGGGGCCTTTTGCGGTTCGCCCATGTTGGGCGCCGCGTCTATCTATCAGGAGTATGAAGATGTCTACACCTTACGTTCGTTTGGACAAAGACAACGCCGCGGTACTGTTGGTCGACCACCAGGCCGGCTTACTGTCATTGGTCCGCGACATCGACCCGGACAAATTCAAAAACAACGTGCTGGCCCTGGCTGACCTGGCCAAGTACTTCAAGCTGCCGACCATCCTCACCACCAGTTTCGAAACCGGCCCCAACGGCCCGCTGGTGCCCGAACTCAAGGCACTGTTCCCGGATGCGCCGTACATTGCGCGCCCAGGCCAGATCAATGCCTGGGACAACGAAGACTTCGTCAAGGCCATCAAGGCCACCGGCAAGAAGCAATTGATCATTGCCGGCGTCGTGACCGAAGTGTGCGTGGCGTTCCCGGCGCTGTCGGCCCTGGCCGAAGGCTTTGAAGTGTTTGTGGTCACCGACGCCTCCGGCACTTTCAACGAACTGACCCAGCAATCGGCCTGGGCCCGCATGTCGGCCAACGGCGCGCAACTGATGACCTGGTTTGGCCTGGCCTGTGAGCTGCACCGCGACTGGCGCAACGACATCGAGGGCTTGGGGACGTTGTTCTCCAACCACATTCCGGACTACCGCAACCTGTTCACCAGCTACAACGCGTTGACTGAAGGCAAGTAAGCCTGACGCGAGGCTGCCGCTAGCCCTGAGGGGGACGGTAGAGCGCCTATTTCACTGACACCCCTAGGTCCAAATGTGGGAGCTGGCTTGCCTGCGATGGCGTCATTGCGCCTGGCACCTATTTATCTGACACCGCGCGATCCAACTGTGGGTGTCAGGTAAGTAGGTGTCTGCTGGCAGACCGTCATCGCAGGCAAGCCAGCTCCCACAGTTGGATCGGCGTCGACCGTCGCGGAAGCAAGGTCAGTACCGCTAGAGGGATGACAGCACTTTAGTCGTAATTTGTTACTAACCCATGCCCTAAAAATACAACGCTGTGGCGGCAAAGCGGGACAAAACACCCTCTCGCCATTCAATTTTCATAAAAATGTAACAACCCTGCTTCACAGTTCGGGAGCCCGTCACCACAACGAGTTCCTTTTAATGAAAAGCTTGATGAAGTCCGCAGCACTCGCCGTTACGGTATCCCTGTGTGCCTCCTCCGTGACCTTTGCCGCCGAGAACGTACGCCTCACCGGCTCCGGCGCCAGCTTTCCTGCACCGATCTACCTCACCTGGTTCAAGGATTTCAGCAAGAAGACCGCTGGCGTCACCGTGGATTACCAGTCCAAGGGCAGCGGCGCAGGTGTGCAGGACTTCCTGAATAAAACCGTCGACTTCGCCGCCAGTGACTCGGCCATGAAAGACGAAGACATCGCCAAGGTTGCCGAAGGCGTGCAGTTGCTGCCAATGACTGCCGGTGAAATCGTGCTGGCCTATAACCTGCCGGGCAATCCCAAGGGCCTCAAGCTGCCACGCGATGTTTACTCCAACATCTTCCTGGGCAAGATCACCAAGTGGAACGACCCACAGATCGTCGCCGCCAACCCGGACCTGAAACTCACCGACACGCCGATCACCGTCGTGGTACGTGCAGACTCCAGCGGCACCACGGCGGTATTCACCAAGCACCTGGCCACCATCAACCCTGAATTCAAAACGGCACTGGGGGAGGGCAACACCGTCAACTGGCCGGCCAGCGACAAATTCATCAAGTCGCCCAAAAACGATGGTGTGACCGCTACCGTACGCCAGACCCCAGGCGCGATTGGCTACATCGAGTACGGCTTTGCCAAACTGGCCAAGGTTGACTTCGCCCAGTTGCAGAACAAGGCCGGCCAGTACGTGGTGCCGAACGCCGAAAGCGGCGCCGAGGCCCTGGCCGCAGTGAAGATGCCGGAAAGCCTGGTGGCCTGGTTGCCGGACCCGGACGGTGCCAAGTCTTACCCGATCACCTCGTACACCTGGATGATTTTCCGCAAGGACAACGGCAACCCAGCCAAGGCCAAGGCCATGCGCGAAATGGTTGAGTACAGCCTGACCGAGGGGCAGAAAGTCGCCGACTCCATGGGTTACATCCCGCTGCCGCCATCGGTGGTGGAGCAGGTTCGCAAAGCCTCCGCCAACATTCAGTAACACCCGTGAGGCCGCTCTCGGTGTGGGCTGTTTGCCGCGCCGGGGGCGTTTCCCCCCTGTTCCGGAATTAGCCAATGAACAAACCTTTCGTCTTACCGGTTAACCGGGATTCTGCCTGCCAACCTCCCTCGGCCAAAGACTTTCTGGTCGATCGCACCTTCCGTGGGCTCGCGCGAATCGGGGTGGTACTGATTCTGGCGTTGGTCGCAGCCTTGGTATTCGAGGTGGGACGCAAGGCCTTGCCGGGCATGGAAAAGCACGGGTTCGATGTGCTTTTTGGCAGCGTCTGGGACGTTAATCAGGGCAAGTACGGGATCTTGCCGGCCATTTGGGGCACGCTCTACAGCGCTTTTATCGCGCTGCTGATTGCAGGCTTTTTCGGTGTCAGCATGGCGATTTTCCTGACTCAGGATTTTCTGCCGGCCAAGCTGGCCGCTGTGTTTCGCACCATCGTTGAACTGCTCGCTGCCATCCCCAGCGTGGTGTACGGCCTGTGGGGCATCTACGTGGTGATCCCGGCCATTCGGCCACTGACCACCTGGTTGAACAGCGAACTGGGTTGGATACCATTTTTCGGCACGTCCCTGAGCGGGCCGGGGTTGCTGCCCGCGGCGCTGGTGTTGGCCATCATGATTCTGCCGACGATTGCCGCCGTATCCCAGGACGCGCTCACCAGCGTGCCGATGAAGACCAAGCAGGCCGCCTACGGCATGGGCACCACCCATTGGGAGGCGATTCTCAAGGTGATGGTGCCATCCGCCGCCACCGGTATTTTTGGCTCCCTGGTACTTGGCCTCGGCCGTGCGCTGGGCGAAACCATGGCGCTGGCGATGTTGGTGGGCAACGCCAACAACATTTCCCTGTCGCTGTTCGCGCCGGCCAATACGTTGGCAGCCTTGTTGGCGCTGAACTTCCCCGAAGCCGGGCCCAACGAGGTGGAGGTATTGATGTACGCCGCTCTCGTCTTGATGTTCATCACGCTGCTGGTGAATGTCATCGGTTCCATGATCATGCTCTACGCCCAACGGGGTAACCGATGATGACTAATCTCACATCCCCTATAACCGCTGTGCCGAGCCTGCAGCGCAAGTTCGAAGGCCGCGCCTTGCGCAGCCTGGTGTTGACCACATTGGTATGGTTTGGCGCGCTGCTGGCCAGTGTGCCGCTGATTTCCGTGCTCTACATGCTGATCACCCGTGGCGGCGCACGCCTGAGCCTGGAGGTGTTCACCGAACTGCCGCCCACCGGCTTCGAAACAGGCGGCGGTTTCGGCAACGCCATGGCCGGCACCTTTGTGATGGTCGGTATCGCTGCGGCGATTGCGGTGCCGGTCGGCATCATGGCCGCGATCTTCCTGGCCGAACTGGGGCCGGACAGCAAATTGGCCAACGCTGCACGCTTTGCCGCCAAGATGCTCACTGGGTTGCCTTCGATCCTGGCCGGGGTGTTTGCCTATGCCTTGGTGGTGATGACCACCGGCACCTACTCGGCACCGGCAGGCGGCGTGGCCCTGGCGGTACTGATGCTGCCCATCGTGGTGCTGACGGCTGAAGAGTCGATGCGCATGGTGCCCAAGATCATGAAGGACGCCGCCTATGGCATGGGCTGCACCCGCTCCCAAGTGATCTGGAAGATCATCTTGCCGACCGGCCTGCCGGCGATCCTCACCGGCGTAATGCTTGCAGTGGCACGTGCCGCAGGCGAAACCGCGCCGTTGTTGTTCACCGCGCTGTTCAGCAACTACTGGATCTACCACGACGGCGACTTGGCGGTGATGAACCCCACGGCCTCCCTTGCCGTGTTGATCTACAACTTTTCCGGCATGCCCTTCGACAACCAGTTGGAGCTCGCCTGGGCGGCCTCGTTGGTGTTGGTGATGATCGTGCTGGTCGTGAATATTGTGAGCCGTATCTTCGGCAAGCCTAAGTATTAAGAACGGGAGCATCTGAATCTTGAACGTCTCAACTGCGCAAATAGCCGCTCCGTTTGTTACCCAATCGCCTGTGGTCATGGACTGCAAGCTGGACAGGATTTTCTACGGCAACTTCATGGCAGTGCGTGACAGCCATGTGCCGATCGAGAAAAACAAGATCACCGGTTTTATCGGCCCGTCCGGCTGCGGCAAAAGTACGGTACTGCGTAGCCTCAACCGCATGAACGACTTGGTGAAAGGCTTTCGCTTCGAGGGCCACGTACATTTCCTGGGGCAGGACGTGTATGGCAAAGGTGTAGACCCGGTGGTGGTGCGCCGTTACATCGGCATGGTGTTCCAGCAGCCGAACCCGTTCTCCATGAGCATCTTCGACAACGTCGCCTTCGGCCTGCGCTTGAACCGCTACAAAGGCGACCTGGGCGACCGCGTCAAGCACGCCCTGCAAGGCGCGGCGCTGTGGGACGAAGTCAAGGACAAGCTCAAGGTCAGCGGCCTGTCGCTTTCCGGTGGCCAGCAGCAACGGCTGTGTATTGCCCGTGCGATTGCCACCGAGCCGGAAGTGCTGTTGCTCGATGAGCCTTGCTCGGCACTCGACCCGATTGCGACTCGCCGGGTAGAGGAACTGATGGTGGAACTGAAGAAGGATTACACCATCGCCCTGGTCACCCACAACATGCAGCAGGCGATCCGCGTGGCGGACACCACGGCGTTTTTCTCGGTGGATATTTCCCAGGGCACGCGTACCGGCTACCTGGTGGAAATGGGCCCGACCGCGCAGATTTTTGGCAGCCCGCGTGAACAGATGACCGAGGATTACATCAGCGGCAAGTTCAGCTGAGTAACTCCATGTTCGATAGAAACCACACATGCGCCACCGTCAGCCCAGGAACGCCCATGTCTGCAACGCATCGTCTTGATTTGTCAGCGATTGAACGCGCGCTCCGCAAAGTGCAGAGCCGCTTTGCCCAGCTCAGCACGCAATTTACCGAGCCGCGCGACCCCTTGACCGACGAAGTGCTGCACAACGTGCTTGAAGGCTATGCGCTGGTTGACGGCTATGTCGCACGGGGCGTTGATCTGTTTGACCTTCATCATCTGGACCTGATGCTGGAGATAAACGCCACGGTGCTCTGCGGTAGCGACCCGGCGCGCCGCGTGGAATACGCGCAGCACCTGGCCGCCACCGAAGAGCACTTCTTCAACAACGTTGAAGGCGGTATCAAGGACTTGTTCAATTGGTATTGCGCGTATCGCAGTGAATCGGTGTGGAAGCGTGCGGCCGGTGTGTATGTGCGCATCCTCAGCAAGCCGCAGTTGTTCATCGAGGGCAACAACCGCAGTGGTTCGCTGATCGTCAGTTATCTGCTGATGCGGGCCGGGTTGCCACCGTTCGTGCTGACGCTGGAAAATGCCGAGGGCTACTTCAATCCTTCCTCGGTAATCCGCAACTCGGCCAAACATGGGGTCAAGGCGTTGTATGAATTGCCCAAGATCAAGAAAAAGTACGCCGCCTTCCTGGAGGAACAGGCCCCGGATCCCAAGGCGTTTTTCTTGAGCGACGCACCACAGCCTATTTATCAGGGAGGCCATTAATGCGCCGGTATCCAACACTCGCCAGCCGAGCCGTGCAAGCCATCCAGCAGGCGCTTCTCACGCGTGCCGCCAAGCGACCGCGTGTACGCATCTCCTTTGATATCGACGACACATTGGCTTGCCAGCTCCACCACGCTGACGTCGAGAGCAGCTGGCTACCGGCCTGCGCTCATCGCTGGTGGGGAGAACCGCTGCGTATTGGCACACGTTCGTTGACGCGAGAGCTGCGGCGCCAGGGTTGCAGTATCTGGGTCTACACCTCATCGGGCAGGGCGCCTTCCTACATCAGGCGTTGGCTGATGCTGTACGGCATTCGTGTCGACGGCGTAGTCAACAGCGTGCGGCATAACCACGCCCTCACGGTGCATGGGCTGTCGAACACCCCCTCGAAGTTTCCGCCGGCCTTCGACATTGATTTGCACGTGGATGATTCCGAGGGTGTGCGCCTTGAAGGTAACGACCACGGCTTTCGCGTGGTGGTGGTCGATCCGCAGGATGAGCATTGGGCGCAACGAGTGCTTGAAGCGGTCGCGGGCGTGCAGGCGCAACTGGCCCGGCAGCAATTACCCAGGTTCAAGCAGCCTGTATGCCAAGGTGCTGAGGTTTATTCTTCCTGAGTTCCAGAGAAACCTGAACTTCTTGAGCCCTTATTGCAGTTCACAACTTGCTATAAGGGTTTAATTTTTTTTGACTCGCCAGTCACGAACAACACAGAACTTCACCTCTTGTTCGACAAACAGCGCTTATGGCGCTTTTGTCGTCTATGTCCCCAAGTACTTACCCTTGTCATCCGATAGTCGGTCACTTTAACGCGGCACTTCTAGGCTAGTGTTGACGAGCTTCCTTAATGGTCAACCTCGATATTAAGCAACGAAGCAGCCTGAACAGAATGCACAACAACAACTTCAATGCATATTGTTTAGCCCGACGCATCAGGTATTACCGTTGACTTTCGGTGTTGATCGCTGGGCTCAAGGAGTACTGACATGGCTATATTCGATTACAAGGGGCAAGACGCCCGCGTCCTGATTTCAGATGCCTGGAACCTCGCTACTTATACCAGTGGCGTTGCGACCGTGGGCGCGCTCTACAATATTCCGGGGCTTGTGCTGGGCGAGGGCAACACCTTCGCGCTGCCCAAGGGCTGGCGTGAGATCGGCGCGAGCGAACTGCAGGTTGATAGCAGTCACACCGACATCACTGGAAGTTTTACCGGCGACGGCGTCTTTGGTTCTCAAGCCAGGGTGTTTGGTCAATACGATGACAGCGGCCAATTAGTCAAAATGGGTTTTTCCATTGCCGGCACCAACTCGCCAATTGATCTGCTGGGTTGGCCGGCGATGATCGATAACTCTTATATCAACGGCTACGACTACCTGCTCAACTCAATCAAGGATTACGCCACCGGCCATAACCTGAGCGGCAAGGATGTTCTGGTCACCGGCTATAGCCAGGGTGGCTCCGTTACCAACAGCATGTATATCGGCAAGGACACTTTGGCCGACGGTTTTTTCAAGGATTCGGACTACTTTGGCATGGAGTCGCCCAAGTCCAGCAACAGCGACGGCATCTTCAACTTCGGTTTTGAAAACGATGTGGTCCACCGTCTCACGGGTCAAGAGACCAACGTGGGCAGCGCCATTATCGATGCGCTTCAAGGCAGTGATGCCAGTTACACCTCGACGACTGACAACATCGTGCTGTTCGACACAATCTACGCGCTGCCAACCTGGCCCAATGGTCCGTTCTCGATTGCCAACCTGTCAGGATGGGCCGCGCACCTGGAAGGCATTTTCATCAACCCTATCCAGCGTATCGCCCAATCGACCTTCTACGATTACATCGAGCGCGACAGCACCATCATCATCAGTAACCTCGACGCCATCAGCCGCAGCTTTACCTGGGTCAGCGACAAACAGACCGCCACCTCCAACCACTACGGCACACCGGCCTTCCTGCTGGGCACCGACAGTTCGGACAAGCTGCAGGACGGCCGCAGCGATGACTTCCTCGACGGGTTCAAGGGTGACGACAGTTTCCGGGTGAGTACCGGTACCGATATCGTCGCCGGCGGTGAAGGCAACGATAAAGTTTTCCTCAAAGGCACCGCATCTTCCTACGAAGCGGTGAAACTCAGCGATGGCACGTTGTTTCTGAACGACAGCAGCGGCCAATATGGCCTGAAGGAATTGCACGGCGTAGAGCATGTGGAGTTCGAAACCGGCCTGGCCAACAGCCTCGGCCATGTGCCCGTGCTCGGCGGGCTCTTCGGTGGTATCGGCGAGGCCCTCACGCCGGCCTATACGGTGACCAGTGGCAAACTCGACTTCGAAGGCCTGTTCGGCGCCGATAAGGCGTATGCCAAATCCATCGAAGGCAGCCAGCTGGCCGACACCCTCAAAGGCACCGGCGCTCGCGACCTGATATTCGGCCAGAACGGCAATGACCGGCTCGACGGTGGCGCCGGCAATGACCTGCTGCACGGCGGTGAGGGCAACGACACACTGCTGGGCGGCACCGGTAACGACGCGCTGTATGGCGCCAACGGCAATGACGTCTTGATCGGCGGGCAGGGTAATGACCAACTCAGCGGTGGCGTGGGCAGCGACCTGTTTGTTTTCGACCAGCGAGGGTTCGGTCACGACGTGATCAGTGACTTCAATATTCATCAGAATGGGAAAGACCTGCTGGTGTTCGCCAAGTCGCTGTTTGCCAGCGCCGATGCTGTGCTCGGTGCGACTACCCAGCACGGCAGTGACAGCGTGATTCTGGCGGGGGACAGCAGTGTCACCTTGGTGGGGTTCAATGCGGCGCAGTTGAGTGCAGAGATGATCAGCGTGGCTTGATGCCGGATCGGTAAAGCCGGTGATAGAACCTCACAGGATCGTTGAGGCTGTGGGGTTTTTTTTGCTTATCGCTTTATAGCAATCTGTCAGTGCGAGAGGCAGCATCAGGTTTGTATTTGGTTGAGATCGAGATCTCGCAGTATTGCGCTTTCTTTACTTGCTGGTAGCCATCATGTGTTTGCTTCGCATGACTACGGCTCGATCAGGTCGTAATCGCTCCACGCTGCTTGGGCAATCCAATCCAGGTGCGATGCCCGTACGAAGGCTTTCTTCGAGGACTTTTTGCAGCATCAACAACTCCTCACGCTGCACTTTTAACGTGGCTTCGATGTGCTGTATCTCCTCAAGGCGTACATTGATCTGTTCCAGAGTGAGGGATTTGGAGCAGCTACCGTCATGAAGGAAGAGGCCACGAATGGTGTCGAGAGAAAACCCCAGCCTTTGCGCGTGGATCACGACTTCCAAGCGTTTAATGGTGGTTTCGCTGTAATAGCGATAGTTGTTCACGTCACGCGTGGGAGCGTCCAGCAGGCCTTGCTCCTCGTAGTAGCGTATTGCTGAAGCAGCAAGGCCTGTGCGTCGCGAAATCTCGCCGATCTTCATTTTTTGCTTGACCTTCAAGTTGACTTTAATCCGCAGTATAAGCCGGAGCGCAATCCTGAAGGTATTCGGATTGGGCTGGATAAAGACCGTTGACCTACGTGGAATATGAAGAATGAGCAAAATAACCGAGTTACTGAATTGGCGTTATGCGACGAAAAGTTATGACCCGTCCAAGACCGTGCCGGCTGAAAAGCTGGAGCGAATTCTGGAAGCGGTACGACTGACGGCGACGTCGAGCGGCCTCCAGCCATTTGAATTGCTGGTGGTGACTAATCCGCACATTCGCGAAAAGATCAAGGCGGTCAGCTGGAATCAGTCCCAGGTGACCGACTGCTCTCATTTACTGGTGTTCGCCGCCTGGGATGACATAACGCCTGAGCGCGTCAACATGATGTTCGACCTGACCAATACTGTAAGAGCCACTGTCAACCAGGGCTGGGAAGATTACCGTCAAATGCTCCTCGGCATAGTCGCCGAACGTGGGCAGGAGGCCAATTATCAAGCGGCTGCGCGCCAAGCCTATATTGGCCTGGGCTCGGCTTTAATCGCCGCGGCGTCCGAGCAAGTCGATGCAACGCCCATGGAAGGTTTCGATCCCTCGGCTGTCGATGAGATTCTGGGACTGGGGGCCAGGCATCTACGCAGTGTGGTGCTCCTGCCGTTGGGGTATCGGGCAGCAGAGTCTGACTGGCTGGTAAACCTGAAAAAAGTACGGCGGTCTCGCGAAAACTTCGTCACTGAAATCAACTAGGGAAACCGTGCAGCCGCCCCACATTGCGGCAGTAGTGGGGTGGCGCTTCATGGGCCGAACGGATTGTGTTCGGTCGGCAGGACGCCGCTGATGAGAATTGCGGAGCAGAAAAGATAAGAGCCTGCCCAGGTTTCCCTGGCAAGCCCTTGATATCTATGGTCGAACCCGGAATCGAACGACATGGTAAACGATTGAAAACCTTGTTGTTTGTACGGCGTTTTTGAGAGTGCTATCTCTAAAAGTATCCTATTCGGAATGGCTTTGCTGGACCTTGGCTACGAAGAATACGCGTGTATTGACATCGGGAAATGACAATGAGCGGCGTTGCATATTGGCGGTTGTGCTCAAGGAACCCAGCGTTGCACAGCCTCAAGCGAGTCGAATGGCCCACTGTTGAAACATATTCTTGCGTTGGGTGCATGTTCATGAACTGTGTTGATGAGGCGTTCAAAGAGGCTTAGATACGCTGCATCAGTACGGACGCCTGCGCCGATCAGGACGCAATCACGTGGTTTCTCCTGAAGAAGACTGAGAAGGAGCGTTTCTGCGGTCTGTTCACTTTGGATTAAGCCTAGTTCAGTCGCGTAGCCGAGGCTTTCAAACGTGTTTTTATCGGCGTCCAGAGCGGCCTGAAGTTTCTCGTGCGTCAGCCCCGGCCATTTGCTGTAATCCACTGCGTTAGGGTGCCAGCCGACGAGAAGTACGTTAATTTTTTTGCTCATTGATTTCTCCAATTAAAAATAGCTTAGCTTTCTGGCGGGGGAGAAAAGCTGCTTTCTCCAACGCCCATTGCTAAGTGAAATAGCGGATCGTCGCTCTGGGTTTTTTATTGCACTCAACTCCACTCCATTTCATCTTTGGCAACCTTGGCCCCAAGTTGTAGCGCAATACCCATACCGGCATCGGGATACAATTGGGTCATGGCTTCTATCACTGCCGCGCTGTCGGCGGCCTTGGCAAGCTCATGCTCGAAGGCGAGTAGATAGTCGCGGGTATAGTGGATTGCTGAGGCGTTTACCTGAGCATTGGGGGGCAAGTGGCCAGGGACAACTACTTGAGGCTTGCGTGCGATCATGGCGTCGAGGTTGTTCAACCAAGCCGCACGGGTACCAGGATTTTTGGTATCAGCGGTCCATACGTGGACCCCCGAAAATACCAAGACGCCGCCGAAAATGGCGCTGAGCGATGGCACCCACAGATAGCTGCGATTGACGAGGCCATCGGCCTTGACGACCTCAATGATATGGCCTTCCAGGTTGAGGGCAGGCTCGTCAAAGGCTTCGGGAATCACCACATCTGCCAAGGTTTGCGGGCCGTTCTCTTTGAGCTGAGGCCCCCAGGTCGCCAGCTTCATTTCGACGCTTTCCTTGATCGCGGCAATAGTCGCCGAAGCAGCGATTACTCTGGCCTCCGGGAACGCAGCCTTGATTGGCTGCAGGCTGAAGTAGTAATCGGGATCGCTTTGACTGATATAAATCGTTGTCAGGACCTTTCCGCTGTTTTTAATGGCTTCAACTATTAATTTCCCATCTGAAAGCGTAAAGCCACCGTCAATCAGAATAGCCTCGCGCTCACCGGAAATCAGAACAGGCGCTCGGAAAAAGCCCTGTAAGCCAGCAGGGAAATGCTGCCAGGTCAATTTGGCTTGAGTATCCATAGTATGTTTGCTCCTGAAGACTATTGCGTTGGTTTGGCCTGTGTCAGATGGAGTCAAAAACAGCTTTTACGTCGGCCTCGTTTAGTACACCTCGCCCGTTGTCGAGCAGATCAAACTCACCGTTGGGATTTATTGAGACTGAGGACGCGCCGGCCATGACGATTGACACATTTTTTGTTCTTAAAATATCCGCTAATGGCATGCTGTCCGAGTTTGTAGATTGTCCGATCGTCAACGCTAGCCCACAATTGGATTGTGAACTGAGGCCGCCCACAAGAATGATTTTTCCACCAGCACTTAGTGAAGTTTTAAGTCGTGAGATTACAGAGTAAACATCTATGCCCCACAACCCTCTGTCGAGGCTACTGCCGACTAAATGCATCAGTGTGCGCCTATGGTAAGTATGCCCGTTCCAGTTTGATAATATCGCCAAGGCAGAACAGTCAGAGAGCCCGCTGGTGGAAAGGATAGCGTCCCCTCCGATCAGGGAAACGGATTTTCCCATGTTGACAATGATGGTGGGTGGCGGCATAGGAATAGATTGCTCATTGATTTATGGTTTCGAAGGCGAGGGCTTTAAAGAATCTGCTCTTTTTTGGAGCCAACGTAATAACTGCGAGGGTTGGAGGTTTTTGCCCTACAGTTAGTTTTTGGGTGCACATAAATCGTAAGCCGTAAACTCTTCGATCTATACGCAGTTTAGGCCGAGTTTTTAATTTGTCATCTATAACCTTATGAAGAATTATTATTGGCGGTGAATAGGGGTGTTTGTGCTTGGTTTTAATGGTCGCCTCTATTTTCTATGAAAAGCGTCTCGCCGCGGCGTATACAATGGCACCCCTGGCCAGGCATGTGAGTAACTGTGAATTAATGACTTTTTAGCCTTTTTTTCTCGAGATTGGTGTAGCGTGCGCCGCGCGTTTACGTTGTTTGAATTTGAGGTGGATCTATTTTCAACGAGAGCAATACTGGACTATGCATATGGCAAGTGACTGCAACTCCTTACTCTCAAATCAGCTCAGGTCAGCACTATGAACAGGCGCTCAATCGCTATTACGCCTGATAACGTGGCCGCAGCCTATTGGCGTTATGCCTTGCCCACGGTCATGGCAATGTTGGTCAGTGGTTTGTATCAGATCGTCGACGGGATCTTTATTGGGCATGTAGTGGGCGCCGAAGGACTGGCAGCCATTAACATGGCGTGGCCCTGGATCGGCCTGATGGCCGGTGTTGGCCTTATGATTGGTGCGGGGGCGGGCACTCATTGTTCAATCGCCCAGGGCGAAGGGCACTTCCAAAGGGCCAAGGCCTTTCTCATACAAGGCTTGTGGCTGTTGGCATTATTAGGCGTTGTCGTTGGCCTGTTGATTATCGCTGGGCGCGATAGCTTGCTTGCTTTGCAAGGCGCCAATGCCAGCGTGCAGCGCCATGGTAGTGGCTATTTGCAAATTATCGGCTGGTCCTCACCGTTGGTAATGGCCAGTATTGCCATGCCCATTCTGGTCAGGAACCTGGGCGCTCCCATGTTGGCCACGATCATGATGCTCGTAGGGGCACTCACTAATATAGTGCTGGACTACGTATTTATCGTTGAGTTGGGCTGGGGTCTGCAGGGGGCGGCCATTGCGACAGTAACCGGCGAGTCGCTCTCGGCACTGATCGGCTTGGTATTTCTATTCACCCGTTACAGTTCCTTGCCATTGAGCCTGGCCCTAGGCGAGTTCGGCCTACAGCCGGCATCCTGTCGGCAGATTCTGCTTAATGGGTTTTCCAGTTTATTGATGTACCTTTACGCCAGCTTCGCAGCGTTATTGCACAACGCCGCGTTGATGCATTACGGCAGCACTGTGAACGTCGCAGCCTATGCCATAACCGGGTATTTGATGACGGTTTATTATCTGCTGGCCGAAGGCTTGGCCAGTGGTATGCAACCTCTGGTCAGCTACTTTCATGGAGCGGGGCAATCGGCTTTAGTCCGTAAGGTGTTCTTTCTGGCCATGCGCTGGGTGGTGGGCACGGGCGTGGTGTTGGTACTGATGATTTTGATCTTCCCACACATTGGCACGCGAATATTTATCAGCGACGAAGACCCAGCGTTGGATGTGGCAGCCATTGACGCTGTTCGCCTGCATTTGTTTGTGCTGTTTCTGGACGGATTCCTAGTGCTCGCCGCGGCGTATTATCAAGCGATCAGCGACAGCAGAAGGGCGACTATGATTACCCTGGCAAATATGTGCATTCAAATTCCGTTTTTGCTGATACTAGCGCCCTGGCTTGGGGTTAACGGCATATTACTGGCATTGCCGCTGTCGACCATTGTGCTGGCGACGGGCGTGGTCACGCTATTACGTCGGCAGTTCTCACGGCGTATTGGTGTAAATAAATAACAACTCGATAACGACCTGCGTCGCCCCTCGAACGCTGAGACTTTATAGCGTCTGCGCTCGATAAAGCGCATTAAAAGCGCTGAGAAAAGAAGTGCCTTGTTGTGAAAAGCTGTGAAAAGGTTCGGATTGATTTCTTTATGTGTTGTTTAGCTGTCATATTTTATGAGGTCGGAGATCACACTACATTGGTGTCCGCGCTCATATCAAGGGGGAGGCTTACACCCTTAATGGCAATCAATAACGGATGGAAATCAGTAATGAATAAAGGAATCTCGGCATTCTGTGGTGTAGCTTTAGCGATGTCTTGTGGCATAGCCAGCGCTGCTGTCACGGCCGTAACGGGAGGCACAATCAAATTCACCGGTTCCGTGGTCAACGCGGCCTGTGCAGTGAGTGCGGCATCTTCGCAATTGACAGTAAATATGGGGCAGGTACGACTCGCGTCCTTTACGGGGCAGGGGGTTGAGGCATCCAGAACACCCTTCACCATTGAGCTACTGGACTGCGATACAGTTATTTCGCAAACTGCGAGTATAAAATTTCAAGCAACCGCCAGCTCTAATCCTCAGGCTTTTGATGCAGGCATGGGAAGTGGCAGAGCCCAGGGCATTGGTCTGCAGATTAGGGACCAGAACGGCGTTGTTGTTACTCCCAATACCGGGATAAGCGCGCAGACCCAGTTAATTCCGGGTCGTAATATTTTACCATTTCAAGTGAACTATATTTCTTTGGTGGCTGCTGTCGAAGCAGGCGATGCAAGCGCCAATATTGACTTCGTTGTGAACTATCAATAACGGAGATGAAAAAATGGTTATAAAGTGCCCGCGCGGGCATTTTATAACTATACAAACTTGCTGGCAGGGGGTGTATAAGCTTGAGCGTATATAGAGTGTCTATATGGGTCAGCGTTCTGATAGCCTTTTTGACGATTTCAGCCCATTCAGTGGTCAATGCTGCAGGCGGCTCTAATACTGTCGTCACACTCCCCGGTGGAAGAGTCGCGGTGTTTGGCGCCGTGACTACCGGGGCTTGCTCCGTCAGTATCAGTAATTCTGACAAGATAGTATTCATGGGTACTGTTAGAAGTAATCAGTTTATGGGGGTTGGCAGTGACGGCCAGGCAGTACCCTTCTCCATTCAGTTGGATGACTGTAACAGTAATGTCAGTGAGTCTGTCGGCATCAGCTTTAGCGGCATCGCCAATGAGGAGGATTTACAGGTATTGGCAATTACTGGAGGCGCCGACGCAGCGCAAGGTATTGGTCTGGCGTTATTTGATGCTGATAACCAGTTGCTAGCAGTCAATGCCGACCCCATTGAGTATGCGTCGTTGAGCAAAGGTGTCAATACTTTAAGTTTCTTTGCGAAGTATCGATTGGTCGAGCAATTTGTCCACCCTGGGGTTGCCAACGCGACAGTCGACTTCACCCTGGTCTATCAGTAAGCGCAAAGATGTAAAAATGCATTGTGGAAATTGATGAGGAATAGATTTTGGACGTTTTTAATGCGTACAAAAAAAAGATGGTTGCCTGTGTTGCACTCTTGGTGTCGTTAGTCTCGACCGTATCTTTCGCCGGAGGAGTAGGGCTGGGAGCGACACGGGTCGTTTATCCGGCAGACAGCAAGCAGGTTTCTCTGTCTGTTAGTAATACGGATAAAAATAATGTCTATTTGCTGCAATCTTGGATCGATACCGCTGAAGGTGGAGTCACGCAAGACTTCATGATGACGCCACCGCTGTTCGTTATCAAGCAAGCAACAGAAAGCGCACCCGCCGAGAATACCTTACGCCTGGTCTACGCTGGTCCGCCCTTGGCACAGGATCGTGAGACGCTGTTCTGGGTCAATGTCAAGGCGATCCCTTCGACAAAGCGGGATGCAGATGATGGGCAGAGCAAACTCCGGCTGGCGGTGGTCAGTCGCGTCAAGCTTTTTTACCGACCTAAAGCGTTGGTAAACGGGCTTCAGGACTCCGCATCGAAAGTAGAAGTCAAGCGTGTGGGTAACACCTTGGCCATTAATAACCCAACACCTTATTTCATCAGTCTGATCAAAGTATCAGTTGGCGAGCATGTGTTGGACAACACCATGGTCGCACCTTATGAACAAGGGAAGATCCGTGTGCCGGAAAATGCCAAAGGTGAAATTCACTATTCCTTTGTAAATGATTACGGCGCTTTGATAAAGCTGAAATAAAGCAGCGGTAATTCCTGGTCTTTGTGCATTTGTTCAATGAGCTTCTTAATGGCGGCTCGTATGTGTTCGTCCTTGAATAAGCCATGAGCCACTACTGAACATGATACGGATTGAAGCCGGCCACTTCGTGTGAGGTGCCTGTCAGATAGTTCACTGGATGAAGGTTTACAAACCTCGATATTTATATGGATAGAATAACTAGGGTGTGCGGAATGAGATGGTGTCCCCGACCGGCTAATATGGATTTAGCCACTAAGTGTCCTGCAGTCAACGTGACGGCTTTTCGTTATACCAAGATCTATGTGTATTTGATTGCCTCGATTTATGGGGGTTGGGTAAACGCCGATCAATACTTTGATCCGGCCTTTCTGTCCGACACCAAAACGAAAGTTGCAGACCTTTCCAGATTTTCAGCGGCGGACACCATTCAGCCAGGCACCTATCGAGTCGACGTCTACTTGAATGGCGCGTTTATCAATACTCGTGATGTGGTGTTTGAGGAAAATGCATACTCGACAGACGGCGCTCCTGCGCTTGCTGCGTGTTTCAGTGCTCAGGAGATCAAGGACTTCAATATCAACCCTGCCGCTGTCCCGGGTTTGGACTCTGTATTGCCGGGTAGTTGCGTTCAATTACAGTCATTAATGGCTGAAGCGCAAAGTCGCTTGAACCTGGAACAGTTGCGGCTGGACGTGAGCGTGCCCCAGGCAATGTTGACCGGCAAGGCCAGAGGCTTCGTACCTGTTGAAGAGTGGGACAACGGCATTAGTGCACTCTTGGTCAGTTACAACTTCACGGGCGCCCACAGTACCGCTTCCAACAGTGCATCCAGTGATAACTATTTCTTGAACCTTAACACCGGACTGAATATCGGTGCCTGGCGCTTGAGGAATGACTCGACGGTTGACAAGGGCAATGGCTACTACTCGGATGCCGGCGTCAGTTGGAAAACCTTGAATAGTTACGCGCAACGTGCGCTGCCGGGGATCAAAAGCAGCCTGATACTGGGGCAGACATCGACATCGAATACGGTTTTCAACAACTTCAACTTTGAAGGGGCGCGGCTGTTGTCGGATGACAACATGCTGGCGGACAGTGAAAGAGGTTTCGCTCCTGTCGTCAGAGGGGTTGCCAACAGCAACGCCGAAGTGACTATCCGTCAGGGCGGGAACGTGATCTATCAAACCTACGTAGCCGCCGGGCCTTTTACGATCAACGACCTCTATCCGAGCTCGTCCAATGGCGATCTGCAAGTCAGTGTGCGTGAAGCGGATGGTCGGGTGAATCAATACAGCGTGCCGTATTCTTCGCTGCCGGTTTTGCAGCGCGAAGGTCGGCTCAAATACGATCTGGTTGCCGGTACGCTACGGGGCGCTGATTACCAGAGCAGCCCAGCGATTCTCCAGGGCACCTTGGCATGGGGCCTGCCCCATGGCCTGACCCTATACGGCGGTGTACAGAATGCAGAGAAATACAAAGCGTACTCCTTAGGCGCGGGCCAGAACCTGGGAGACTTGGGAGCGTTGTCGCTGGATGTGACTTCGGCCCACAGCATTCTGGCGGACGATAGCCAGCATACCGGTTATTCGATCCGCATGTTGTATGCCAAAACCCTGATAGGCTCCGGTACCAATTTCAAGCTGGCGGGTTATCAGTATTCCACTCGTGGCTTTTATAACCTGAGTGACACGGCCAGTAAAATGATGGAAAGGCGACCGTCGGTTATAACTCAAGACGGCGAGGTTTATCAAAAACCTGAGTTCTACGATTATTACAATTTGAACTACCCAAAGCGCAGCAGTGCGCAGCTCAATATTTCTCAACCATTGGGCAGCTTTGGTTCTGTGTATGTCAGCGGTCATCGCCAGACCTTTTGGAATACGCCGGAAGTAACCGACCTGCTGCAGGCTGGCTATCACACGTCGCTGAAAGGGGTCAATTATTCGCTGTCGTATAGCTATAACAAAAGCGCTTGGGTTAACAGTACGGATCAGGTCTTTGCGCTGAGTGTCTCCCTGCCATTGGGCGACGGCGCATGGACGGGTAAACGAGGTCCGCGAAATAATTCTGCGTATGCCAATTATGGGCAGACACTCGATAACAAAGGCCATGCACTATACAGCGCGGGCGTGAACGGCACTGCGCTGGAACACAATAATCTGAGTTATGGCGCACAACAGAGTTATAGCGACAAGGATCATGTGGCCAGCAGTAACGTGAATGCACATTATCGGGGGGCTTCCGGTAACGCCAATGTCGGCTATAGCTACAACAACAGCAACAGCAATAGTCGCCTTAACTATGGTTTCAGTGGCGGTATCGTGGCTCACGAGGATGGTATGACGTTCAGCCAGCCGCTGGGGGAAACCAACATCCTGGTGAAAGCTCCACTGGCCAAGGAAGTGAAGCTTGCCAGCGGCGTGGGGATAAAAACCGATTCTCGCGGTTATGCCGTGGTGCCTTCAGCTTCGACTTACCGACAAAACAGGGTAGCCCTGGATATCAATTCCCTGGCCAATAACATCGAGTTGGACAACCCAGTCGCCTACGCCGTGCCGACTCAAGGTGCTCTGGTGCGTAGCACCTTCGCTGTGCGAGTCGGGGTGCGTGCACTTATGAATATTACCTATAAAGGTATGCCCGTGCCCTTTGGTGCGAGTGTGACCCAGGCGGCAAACCCTGGCGATAACATTGTGGGTAACAACGGTCAGGTATTCCTGTCCGGCCTTGCTCTGGAGGGGCAATTGCAGGTGTGGTGGCAAGACGGCCCTGGAGGGCAGTGCACGGTTAACTACCAGCTCGACGAGGGCAGTGAACTTAAAGACATTAGCAAACTGGCGGCGGAGTGTGTGTAATGGGAAAGCGCTTTCTTTGGGTGATTGCAGGGTGGGTCTTCTGTCATCACGCCGCGGCCTATGACGTGCTGGTTAATATCAACGGTGCGATCGCTGCTAACGGTTGTATGGTTTCGTTCGCTTCGCAGCAGATGACGGTGGACTTTGGTAATGTCGCCACTAAACAGTTTTATGCAAGTAACATTCCTTGGGGCAAGCAGAAGTTTGTGATTGGCCTTGAAAGATGTGGTGGTGATGCAAGGGCAGTGAGAGTGTCTTTTCAAGGCGCTGTCGATACAGATAACCCTAATCTTCTACAACTTACACAGGGGGACAGCTTTGCCAAAGGCCTGGCTATTGAAATACTCGATGTAAACGGTGCAAGCATTCCCATTAACACCCAGGCATCGGATTCTCTGATCAGCCAAGTAGAAGGGGAAAATAACCTGTTGTTTTATGCGCAGTATCGCTCCACTGCGAGTACGGTTATCGCTGGGCCCGCCAACGCGACTGCAAATTTTGTTTTGGAGTATCAGTAATGAAAACTTTCATGACAGCGATGAGCAAAGGCAGTGCTGTTGTTCTTTCGATGCTGCTGTTATTCACATCTAACAGCACTTTGGCGGAATTACGTCCTTCATCTATAAGCACCCAGAACGTTTACATCCAAAAGCCTGCGCTCAATGGCTCGATAATAGGTGAGGCGTTAACCGGTTGGATTGACAGCGGTAGGCAGACAGTGGTGACAGGTGTTACTGGGGGTTATCGTTCGTTTGGTCTGACCATTACTTCCAGTCCGTCAACTGTATCTTACTCTGAGGCTGGAAATAGCTACACGGTATACCACGTTGTCCTGCCTGATGGACGTACATCAGGTATTGGATTTGTTTTGAGGACGCATGCAAGAGATTGCCAGCTTGGCGGTTCTATTTGTGCAAATACAGGGCCTTACATACAGGATACAGGTAACGACTACAAGACGTTTCGAGGTGGCGGTATTTGGGCATACGACATATATTATTCATATCAAGTAAAATTTATTGCAACAAGTCAGAATATAGA